>CAMBYJ010000014.1 GCA_945872015.1 Chitinophaga pinensis
CAGGAACAAGTGCTACGTTTAGTTCAACCGTAACAGCAACGGGATTCTTTGAAAGTTCTTCTATTAAGGGTAAAAACATAATACAAACAAATCCATTAACAAATATAAATCCTGACGTAATACAATACACTCGTAAAACCGATGAAAATAAAGATGTAAGATACGGTTATTCAGCAGAGCAAATACATTCATTGATGCCTGAACTGACAGACAAGGATGTAACATCGGTTAAGTACTTAGACGTACATACAATATTGATTGCTCAACTACAACAAGAAATAAAAGAGTTAAAAGCTAAATTAAATTAATCATGGCAGATACTTGGGATGCAAATGCAGGTAATCAACTGGGTACAGGGAACGCAATCAGAGATGGGGCATCAGCAACAGGAGGATCATATAGTATTACAACAACAATTCCATCGGGATTGAATAAAAAAGTTTTGACAAAATCAGAATTAGCAACATATACAAACATACCAACAGGCAATGTTCCAATGAACGTACTTGCAAGTAATGAGCCTCCAACTAAAGATGAAATTTTAGGAACATTCTAAAGATAAAATAAAATAAATAAAATGAAAACAATCACACCGATCTCTATATGGGATGCAGGACAAAACAAACAAGCAGATATTTTAAACGCTTTTGCTACAAATGTAACATTAGGAATCTCAGCGACATTTTACTACACGATTTCAAATGAAACCGAGCAGTTAACGCAAGGTAATTTAACGATGTCAGGCGAAAATTATCAAGAATGGGATGCAGACACTTTCGCGTGGGATTGGATATCAGGGCAGTTAAACTTAACTATTATAGGAGATTATGTAAAGCCTGAGCCGATACAAGAAGAAACACAACCCAATAATTAACTATATTTGACAAAAAAACAACCCAATGAAAACCAAAGAAGAAGTACAAACAGAAGAACAAACAGAACAAACAATAGCAGAACCACAAAAGTTAAAAGTTGAATTACTGTTACAAGAATGGGAAGCAGTATTAGCAGTTATTGAACAGTCAACTGCATCTCATATTCAAGTGAAATCAGTAGCAGCTGAATTAGTTAAACAGTTACAGCCACAAATTAAAGATGACAAATAATAACGCTGATTTAGCGACCTTAGTAAGCGTATCGGGAGCAATGTTAAGCATTGCCGATATACAACCAATCGTGACATTATTAGCTTCCCTGGTCGCTATTGTCAGCGGAATATTTGCAATTAGGTATTATATAAAAGCTACAAACAAAATAAAATGAAAGCAGAACAAATAGAATACATCGAAACAGAGGTTAAGACTAATCTAATTCCTGAAATTAAAAAAGCAGTTCCCGGAGTATTGGGATGGGTGATAAAAATAATTTTCCCGAAATTGGAACGCAAGATTATTGATTTCATTATTGGGATAGTTGAAAATTTCCTGAGTAAAAAACCAAAAGATCGAAAAAATGTAATATGAGAGAGATAAAATACATTGTCATTCATTGTACTGGTGCTATTGGAAATCAATTAACTGATTCCATAAAAAAGTATTGGCGCGATGTCAAGGGATGGAAGTCTGTCGGGTATCATTACTTAATTTCAATAGATGGAGGCTATGAGCAATTATCACCTATTGAGAGCCCTACAAATGGCGTAAAAGGTTATAATGCTACAAGTATCCATATATGTTATAAAGGTGGTTCAGGTGGCTTAGATTCACGCACAGAGCAACAAAAAGAAACGCTTGAAATGCTGGTCAAGCAAATGAAAGCTAAATTCCCAAAAGCAGAGATTAAAGGTCATCGGGATTTTCCAGATGTGCAAAAAAGTTGTCCGAGCTTTGATGTATCGGATTGGTTAAAAACAATTAAATTATAAAATCATGAACAAAAAAGTAATTTCAAAGCAATACTCCCTTAAAAAAAGGGATATTATCAGAGGTCTAATCATGGCTATCTTGACGCCTGCCTTATTAATTATTCAGCAATCAGTTGAAGCAGGCTCTTTTACATTTGATTGGCACCAAGTTGCAATGGCATCAGTTGCAGGTGGTTTGGCTTATCTTTTGAAAAACTTCCTTGAACCAAGTAAAACAATAGAGAAATTGTAATATGGAAGTTTGGCAAATGACAATTATAGCAGAGATCATCTGCTTTGTGAGTGGTATAATAATTTTGTATCAAAGACATCAAAGGCAAACCTTGGAACAGATCTCTCCTCGCAGGAAATTTAAACCCTCTCCTTTGGAGAGGGCAGAACATATTCCCAAACCAGCAGTTTCGTACTTAGGGTGAGGCTCCCTAATAAGCTGCAGCAAAAATCCTGCTCATAGCAATGAGATCCTTCGTCGCCTCACCATACGATTAAATTAAGAAAATTCGTTGGCTCCTATCTGTCCTCGCGGACAAGTCATTTTAAAATAAGAATTGTTTCGCTCGTCGAGATGACGGATTATTAATGGTAGTAGGAGCAACATTTGCTAATTTGCTAATTATCTCATTTTGATGAAAGAAATCTGGGTAGATTCGGCTTTACTCAGGTTCACTGTATTCACAGATTATTTAACAAGCGATAATTCAGAACATAGGGAACTACACAGGCAATAAAAACATAACTCTAACGGCAACTTATGTAAACGGTGCGACTGCAAAACTAGGAATATCCGCAACCGGTATTTTTACCGAAACAGGTGTATCTTTTTTGGTAACGCAAGAAAATGATTTAGTTTATAATAGTTATTCGATTAACGGATCAATAGTTACCGGGTTCACTGCAGACTACGCACAGGATGACGTAAACTTAACCGTATCCACTAATTTTACAATGGCTAATCTATATGCTTGGTGGATTTATACGTTAACAACTGAGCAAGGAATACGCGAATTTTTTGGAGGAATTACTGCATTAGATTCCGCTAACATTAGAATTAATTCTAGTATCGTTAATATTTTTTTAGACAATAGCACCGCTTTATTTATATATCAAACTGACGCTATTAGACTATTTCGTGCAGACAATGCTTACCCTGCTAAGGTTGTGACTACTGGAGGAGGTGGTATTCAAGTCAATTGGAATTCAAATGTGTATGTTGGCACCGCTGACATAGAAGCGCAATTGGAGTTGACTGCAAAAGAAGCCTCCTTGGTAAAAATGAATGAAGGACTTAAAAAAATATCGTTATTTAAGCCTTATCTTGGAAATTTGTAAACACATATATGAACAAGAGCGACATTGTAAAACCGTATTTAGTTAAGTTCCCAAATCATGGGGACTTAACTTTAGCAAAAAAAATCTACAAGGAAAACCCCTTAGTTTGGACGAGTGTAGATACTGTAAGAACGGCAGTTAGAAGAATAAGAGGTCAGAGCATACTGTCAATCAACTATGTGCATTGGGATAATCATTGCCCCGTTACACACTTTGCAAGTTTGATAAACACTACTTGTAGATCCATCCGCTACCGTTTTACCATTTCCGTTGCACAAAGGGCAACATTGATATGGCACAGCAGGTAACAAAGTATTGCCGACAATAGCGGCTTCCGTGTTTGTTTCAACTTTTTGTTCTTTTTTGCTCATTTGTTCTTAATTTAAAGTTTTGTAATTCTAATTCCGCTACTGCGGCAATACTCGGAACGTTACCTGCCATTTTCCCAACGACCGACAACCCACTGTGGAACTATTCCATCATTAACTCTGTCAGACAAATCTTTATCCCAAGCAAAGTCAACCACAATCTTTTCATCATCTGACCAACCGCTACCAAAGTTTTCAATTTGCAATTCAGCATCGTATTTTGCCAACAAAGATTTTAACTCCTTTTGGAATTGTTCTTGCTTATCCTTGCCCGACAAAAAAACGGCAGGTAACACTGTATTGCCAAAAGTGGGAGTCTCGTTTTTCAAATCAACATTTTCCATATTATCTATTTTTGTATTTCAATTAAAGTTTTGTGGTTTAATGCCCCACCTTCGGCAATACCCATACGTTATGTGCCATTATACAAACGACACAGCATCGCCTTCGTAATTATAAGTCATAAAAAATGGATTGCCACATTTACAATTTATCTTTGTTGCCCAACTTTTGTTTTTCTCACATCGTTTTAAATATTTATCATCCGCATCACTATATTTAGCTTTGCAATGTGGGCATTGAAAATCTGTTTTTGCAAAATCTAAAAAGCCATTTTTTATTTGTACTCCTATCATAATTCAAGAAATAACGGCACATAACAAGAATTTTGCGTAATATCCCTATCAAGTGTCGTGGTTAATTTTAAGTTTGTACTAAGGACTACTACGCCAACCGCCTGACCGTTATACCCAATGCTAAATGAGCTTCGAGTATTCAAACAAAATTTCAAGTTTTGACATTTTGCGACAACCTAATCCGACATAGTTTAATGTATCTACCATTGAATTTAAACGCTTGTCTGAAATTTGGTTTTCAACTTCGTTAATCAACATTTGATAAAGTTTGTTATATTTCCCGTTTATTGATAAATCGGAAACGCAATCTTCAATCATTTCTTCTGTAATATCCATTTTATTTCAATTTAAAGTTTGACAATTAAAAGCCTGGGCATAACACGTGTTTTGCGTTATGGCGGTTGACGTGCTAAATTCAACCGCAGTAATCCTATTCAACTTTAGTGCTATGCTGACAGTTAGTGCTACTAATCCGCCACAAACGCAAAGCACCATCCGTTAGCGGTCATTGACCTTCCCACCTATTAAGGAAGTCATAAACCTGATCCATCGTTTCTTCCCACTCTTGTCTGTGCTGCTCAAGTGGTGCGCCATTTTGTAAGTCAGCCAAATCTCTTAGCAGTTTTATTGATTCACCGAAAGGTGTCAACGAACCGCTAACAGCACCTAAACGAAATTTTTTAACCTCGGACACACACCAAGAAGCAATTGCGCCAAGAAAAAAATATCCATGATTACTTTGCCACCCAAAGTATGCATGTCCTACCCAAGCAAAGATTGCTATTGATAAACCTATTATTTCCCAAAACGTTAATTGCTTGAAAAAACGGCTTATAGCAGCATATACCCAAAAGAGGGGCTGTAGTACTAATTTTAAGTTATGCGTAAGGCTTGTTTGCTTTTTCATGATTTCTTTATCTTAAAATTGCCTAATTTTTCTACTAATTGTTCCATTGTGTATTCAGGAATGTTGAAGCCTCGTGTTACACCATTGGAGTTTTTGTAGGTTAGTTCGTTACCATTGGAATCTCTGGTGTATTCATAACTATATCCATTGGAATTTTTAAAAGTTAATATTTTACCATTTGAATCGTAAGTGGATTCAGAACTAAATCCATTGGAATTTTTAAAAGTTAGTTCGTTACCATTGGAATCATATGTGTATTCAGAACTAAGTCCATTGGAGTCTTTGTAAGTTAATTGCTTACCATTAGAATTATAAGTGTATTCAGAACTAAATCCACTGGAACTTTTATAGGTTAGTTCGTTACCATTGGAATCGTATGTGTATTCACAACTATATTCATCGGAGTCTTTATAAAACTTATAAACCAATTTACCCTCTTTATTAAATAGTTGTAAATTCTCTGTTTTTCCTAAAATGTTTTTCATGATTTCTTTATCTTAAAATTGCCTAATTTTTCTACCAACTGCTCCATCGTGTATTCAGGGATGTCGAAGCCTAGTTTTACTCCATTGGAATCTTTGTAGGTTAGTTCGTTACCATTTGAATCGTAGGTGTATTCATTACTAAATCCATTGGAGTCTTTGTAGGTTAGTTCCTTACCATTGGAATCTCTGGTGTATTCAAAACTAAATCCATTGGAATCTTTACAAAACTCATAAAGCAGTTTACCCTCTTTATTAAAGAGTTCTAAATTCTCTGTTGTGCCTAAAATGTTTTTCATGATTACTTTTACTTAAATTGATACCCTTCACGTTTAAATAACTTGTCAAGCTCCTGCTCGATTAATCTGGTACGTGCCTGTCGCTTAGTTTTACTGATCTCTTTTAATGCGACCAGCTTTTCATCCGGAAGATACACTGGGATTGATTTTAATTTTTCACTCATGATTTTTAATTTGTTTCTACAAATATATAAATTTTATTGGAATTAAAAAAAATAAAAAAAAATATTGAAATAATTTTTTTATATCAAAAGTACTTGTATATTTGATCACTCAATATTCCCCAGTTCCGCAAGTCTTCGGAATCTGTCACCCCATAGCTCACAAGGCATGGGGATTTGGCAGTACCGGGATGTTCCGGATTAAAACTTGCTAATAATGAATTTAGACGCTTATTACGATGACTTGTACGAGAGAACAGAGACATCAGCCGAGCATTGCGAATATTGCGATGCCAGAATTGAAAAATGTAAATGTCATCGACATGATGATTATGATCGCAGGAGGGATGAAGAAAATGAATAACCTATTTGAAAGACTAAAGCCTGAAGCACTTGCTATATTGCAACAAGAGGGCGAAAAGTACCCTAACGCCATAAAATCACTGATTCAAGAACTAAAAATCAATCGTTATATAATTGATTTGAGTTATGGCACTATTATTTCCATGAGCAACTTTTTAAATTTAAATAATTATCGGTTAATAGAAATCTTAAATCTTTTCGAAGAAAATGAAAACATTATTAATTAAATCAACAATCCTTCCAAATGGTGAGAGCATCACTTGGGAGCATGGGATGCCAAAGCATTATTCGCGTGAATTACATTCCAACCAATTCAATCAATGGCATGAGTATATTCACAATCAAAACTTGAAAATGCGTATGTGGACTAAAATTATTAATCGAATTAAACCCGGTGGAGTTTGTCATCAGGAAGGTCAGGAATCAGCTTTAAAGTTAGCAAAGGAGATATTGAGATGATGCATTTTCACGAAGACAGGGACCCAGAATCAAACCACAATTTCTGGCTTATAATTATAGCAATGATCTTAGTTGTTATAATCTTTGTAGCGGAAATGTTTATTTTGATGTTGGATATACAATAATTTTTTTTTAATTTAGTAAACCGTCTGGAAGCGGAATTAAAAAACTTTAAGAGCCTTATTTTGGGGGCGGCGACTTCCAGCGCCAAACCCAGGTAAGGCATTTTTATTTATAATGAGTACAGAAACCAAAAAACCAAACCTGCCAGCGATTGTAAAAGACTTGGGGTTATCCGTAAAAATGGATAGCTTAAATGCATTACTAAACACCGCGCCTCCAAAGTCATGGCTTAAGGAACATAAAGGCAATACCTACCAGCCTATTGAACGAGTCAAAAACAATCTTGTTACTATTTTTCAGGATTATGACTGGGAAATCAAAAACTGTTGTATCATGGCAAATTCAATTTTAGTCTATGGAACTCTATCAATCACTAATCCGATTACCGGCAGAGTTCGGAATTTATCTGGCGTGGGTGCCTGGCCGATACAACTTGCTAAAGGATCCAAACCCTTAGAGATCGAAAACATTATTCAGGATGCTATTCAAAAGAACGCCCCGGCAGCTGAATCTTTGGCACTAAAAAACGCAGCTTCAAAACTTGGTAAATTGTTTACCGATGGCGGATCCGATGTTGAGTTTACCGGAATGTATTCCAAAGACGTTCCAATGGATGACATTAAAGCTTCGCAATCATGATTATCACCGGAACACAAAACGAAAACCAGCGCACAGACGAATGGTTTAAATCAAGGATGGGGCGGTTCTCATGCAGTCAGTTACATAGATTAATGACAGAACCAAAAAGCAAAGCTGACAAAGAAGCTGGGAAATTATCAGATGGTGCAATCACTTATGTAATGGAATGCATTGCTGAAAAACTAACTGGCAAACCTGCCAAAGATGATTTTTCAAGTAAATACACCGACTGGGGCGTAATGCACGAACCTATTGCGATCGGTATTTATGAAGAGGTTTTCGGATGCAAGGTTAGCCAATCGGGTTACATACCATACGGAGAAAACTTTGGCGGTTCTCCAGATGGCTTGATAGATGAGGATGGAGGCATTGAAATCAAATGCCCCTATACAATTACTGCTCATTTGGTACATTCGCTTACAAGCGATCTAAAAGCGGATTACAAAGAATGTTATTGGCAGATTATCGGTTACATGATAATTACCGGGCGCGAGTGGTTTGATTTCGTATCTTATCATCCTGAATATCCAGGGAAGTATCAGTTTAAAAGGATAAGATTACAACGTGCAAACGTACTGGCAGACATTGAACAAGCGGAAACCAAAATCAAGCAAGCAACCCAATATTTAACTTTAATATTAAACTCAATCTAATTATGGCAAACAAACCTATGCACGGATCTATCTGTATGACCGATCTCAGCAGCGCATTTAAAAAGAATCATTCAGCATTTAACAAGTCCGAAAAGAACGGCAAGCTGTACGCAAATATCGCGGTCTGGATGAATGACGAACCAGATCAGTATGGTAATGTCCTATCTTTTCAGCTAAACTCCAAAAAGGATGCACCAGATGAGAAAGTCTATTTTGGTAATGCTAAAATGCCTGATGCGGCTAAACCAGCGGCGGCAATTTCTGCATCGGATGATCTCCCGTTTTAACTTAACCAACCCGGCTAATAACCGGGTTAAACCTATGTTGACAATTGAACCTCAAACAGTTGGTAATTTTGGCAGACCTTTAGTTAGTCGCTATGGACATCGGTACTCAAATGAGGTTATTGCCTTAGCTATTGAGTTTACAGTTGCTAATAATTTGGGACCTACCGAAGCGGCCAAGTTAATGAACTTTCCTAAAGCATCATTATACAAATGGCTTACTAATCATTGGTATTATGCCAAAATAGAAAATCCGGTAATTATAGTTTTACAATCAAATGTTTAATCACCTGCACCAACAGATAATAATGGACTTCCTAAGGGGTAGATCATTAATGAAGTATAAAATTAATGATATAATTGATGCGATAATAAATTATTATTATTAATTTTATGTTACCCGACCAGCCAGCGGTATTAAGAAACATAAACCATCCATATTTGGGGGATTGTCTGGCTGGCATGAACCCAATATGGATTTTTTAATTTTATGACATACGAAGAGTTTATTGCCAAGAAAAAACATACTATTAATGAATCTGGGTTTCATATTGAAATATCAGAACTTAATTTAAAACTATTCCCATTCCAAGCTTTTTGCGTACAGACCGCATTAAGAAAAGGCAAATTTGCATTCTTTGAGGATTGCGGATTAGGAAAAACATTTCAGCAGATTGAATTTGCTTATCAAGTAACTAAAAAGACTGGATGCAAGGCGTTATTATTAGCACCTTTGGCAGTTGTAGGGCAAACCATCAAAGAGGCATCACGCTTTGGATATTCACTTGTAGAATATGATTCTAAAAGCACTATGCAAATTGCAAACTATGAACAGCTAAATAACATTGATTGCTCATTATTTGATTGCATTGTTCTTGATGAAAGCTCAATTATTAAAAATTTTGATGGTGCAACCCGAAAGCTGATAATTGATCAGTTTGCTAATACATCCTATAAATTAGCTTGTACGGCGACCCCATCACCAAACGACCCTATGGAATTAGGGAATCATTCAGAATTCTTAAATATAATGTCTTATAATGAGATGTTAGCAATGTACTTTGTCCATGATGGCGGAGATACTGCAAAATGGAGGCTTAAAGGACATGCAAAGGAACGTTTCTATGAATGGGTTTCTGAATGGGCAATTATGTTATCTAAACCAGATGACATAGGATTTAAAATGCCTGGTTATGCTTTACCTGAGTTAAAATTAATTGAGCATAAAGTAAAAACAGATGACCGGGATAATGGTCAGCTTTTTAATGATGTTGCAATTTCTGCAACTAATTTTAATAGTGAATTACGATTAACTAAAATTCAACGACTTTCACAAGCTGCACACATTGTAAATAACTCAACTAAAAACTTTATTGTATGGATAAAACAAAATGAGGAAGGTGAATATTTAAAGAAATTAATTCCTAATTCAATCGAGGTCAAGGGATCTGATACAAATGAATTTAAAAAGTCTAAACTATTAGGATTTGCAAATAATGAGTTTCGGGTGCTAATTACAAAAACCAAAATAGCGGCTATGGGCATGAATTATCAAAACTGCCATAATCAGATATTTGCTTCATTAGACTTTTCATTCGAAGGGTTATATCAGGGCATCAGGCGTTCGTACCGATTTGGTCAAGAACATCCGGTAAATATTTACTTGATTACAACTGATACCATGACAAACGTAATTCAATCAATTAGAACTAAACAAAAACAATTTGAGCATATGCAAGAATCAATGAGTAAAGCAGTCATGAAAAATATAAAATCAGAATCAAAAAAGGAAATTATCCGAGAAGTTAAGATTGAAAAATCAGCTAACTATGAATTATTTTTGGGCGATAGCGTTCAAACAATTAAGAACATTCCCGATGAAAGTATAGGGTTTTCTATATTTTCACCTCCTTTTGCAGAACTTTATACTTATTCCTCAGAACTTGAAGACATGGGCAATTCAAAAGATTATAATGAGTTCCTATTTGCTTTTAACTTTTTGGTTAAGGATATATTTCGCATTTTATGGTCAGGTCGTAATGTTGCAGTTCATTGCATGGACTTACCTATTCAAAAGGGTAAAGAGGGATATATCGGTTTACGTGACTTCTCAGGTATGATATTAAAATGCTTTATCGATGCTGGTTTTATTTATCATAGCAGGGTTACTTTATGGAAAAACCCAGTAACCGAAATGACAAGAACTAAGGCATTAGGGTTGCTTCATAAGCAGATTAAAAAAGATGCATCAATGTCAAGAGTTGGTATTCCTGATTATCTTATGGTATTTAGAAAACCAGGCGAACATTTGCATCCAGTTATTCATCAAGATACAGACCCTATTAAATCGGGATATTTGCCAGTTGATATGTGGCAAAAAATAGCATCTCCTGTTTGGATGGATATTGATTACGGTAATACTTTAAATTTGAAAGGTGCAAGAGATGAAAATGATGAAAAGCATATTTGCCCATTGCAATTAGATACGATTGAAAGATCACTACATTTATGGACAAATAAAGGCGATACAATTTACACACCTTTTGCTGGAATTGGTTCAGAGTTATTTCAAGCTATTAAAATGGGGCGTAAAGCTAAGGGCGGAGAGTTAAAAACATCCTATTTTAATTTAGCAGTCCGTAATTGTCAAAATGCTGAGATACGTAATAATCAAACTTTGTTATTTGCATAATGCCTCCCAAACACATCCCAACCGATGGCCAAGGCAGAGCAATTGAGAACCCAATTATTTGCTCGAAAGCAAAGCCGAAGCCATACCGAGAACCTGACTGGTTACGAAAGTACCGGTTAGATCGCGAAAGGTTTTTTTGGCAAAAGTTTCCGGAGCAAAGGCAAACGATCGAAGAATGGGTAAAAGAAATGAAACGCGGCTGGGCTGCACAAGATAAAAGAAAATGACTTTCAACAAACACGACCCCCTAAATATGTACAATTCCGGCAAGACCGCAAAGGTCGTTAAACATTCCGAGCTCAAGCAAACCGAATGGAGCGTTCAGCTGCAATTCTGTAAATGGATTAAACTTCAATATCCCAATTTACTATTCAGGTCAGATATACAGTCTGCCGGTAAACTTTCCGGGCAGATGCAGAACATTAAAGTGATTTTAGATCCTTTTAAGTCCTGGCCGGATGTGCAGGTTTATCACAAGTCTGAGAATTACATCGGATTATTTATTGAATTAAAGCGGATTAATTCCGGCACCTTTTTAAAGGATGGTTCTTTGTCATCCATGAAGCACGTCCAGGAACAAGCCGCCATGCATAATTTGCTAAGGTCGTTGGGTTACAAAGTTGTGATTGCTGAAGGTTTTAATCAAGCCAAAGAAGTTCTGGAAAGTTATTTGAAAAATTAGTATATTGCCTAAGCTACAACGCATGAAAATATTAAAAAATTCCCCTCTGTTCTGTTTACCTATCATTAGATTGGGGCGTTGTAGCGACTTCTTTAGAGCAGGGGGGTTATTTTATTATGGATATTTCGCTATTTAAATCGCTACCGGAAAAAGGCCGACCCCACATATCAGATGCAAAAATATCTATTGCACAGTTTTTAAATTCGGTAAAATCTGGAACCTATAAAACGCAAATTGAACGCATTAGAACTGAGCAGGATAAAGCCAATCGGGATGCACTTAAAAAGCAATTACCAGCGGTTACCATTTCTGGAATATTTACCGAAAGGAAAGCAGATCAATTAATACAACATTCTGGATTTATACAAATTGACATTGATCATTTTTCAGATAAGTCCGCCTTAATTACTGATCCTTATACCTACTCCCTATTTAAGTCCGCATCGGGTGGAGGTCTGGCAATAGTCGTTAAGATAAATCCCGAAAAGCACAAAGAATCATTTAACTGGTTACGAAATTACTATTTTCAGCAGTTTGGTATTGTCATTGATTCGGCACCGCAAAACGTCGCTTCCTTAAGGTTTGTATCATACGACCCAGAACTGATAACAAATGAACGCTCAAAGCTTTCGCGTACGCTCATTGAAAAGAAATTTGTTAGTAAGTCACTGCCTATTGTTGTGGATGGCTCAGAGGTGGCCGAAATGGTGCAGGAGTGCGTAAACTTAGGGCATAACCTTGCACCGGATTATGATTCTTATTTAAAGCTGGGATTTGCACTTGCTAATGGTTTTGATGAAAAAGGCCGAGAGTATTTTCATTCGCTTTGCTCAGTATCTGAAAAATATGATAGCCGGCACGCTGATAAGCAATATTCTATTTGCTTAAAAGGCAATAAGTCTGGAATAACTGCCGGCACCTTTTATTGGATGCTTAAGCAAGTTGGCATACACGCCCCGGAAAGTCAAAAGAAAGCCGTGCAAGTTGCTACACTTGGTAAACGTGCCGGACAAAATCAAGAGCAAGTAAAAAAACAAATACAGCAAATTGCAGGAGTTGACGAAAATCAAGCCAGCAAATTAGTTGATGAAGTTTTTAAACGCGATGACATTTCCATAAAATCAGCTTCAGGGGATCCCGATCATCTTATACAAGCATTGACCGAATGGATGAAGCAGAATCATCCAATGAAAGTAAATTCTATTACTCGAATAATTGAAGAAAAAGGAAACGAGGTCAGGCGGGAGCGCATAAATTCGATTTATCTACGTGCCAGAATGTTTTTTAATACAAAGGATATTACTAAGGATTTAGTAGAATCTTACATTTTTAGTGATTTTATATTAGAATACAACCCAATAACTGAATACATTAATAAGAATTTGCATCGTAAATCAGTCGGAAACATTACAGATTTAGCAAAATGCATTAGATCTAATACCGAAATGAAAGAAATATTTGTCCGCAAATGGCTAATTTCTTTAATCGCTGCCTATAAAGGTGCGCCAGTCCGCTCCGTTTTATCTTTGGTAGGTGGCCAAAATTCCGGTAAAACGGAATGGTTTCGAAGGCTACTTCCGAATGAACTTAAAAAATATTATGCTGAATCAAAACTTGATGCGGGCAAAGATGATGATATTCTGATGTGCCAAAAGCTGATAGTAATGGATGATGAAATGGGTGGTAAATCAAAACAGGATGAAAAACGATTTAAGGAACTGACTTCTAAATCTATATTTAGTTTACGCGCTCCATACGCGAGGTCAAACGAAGATTATAAACGCCTGGCCGTGCTTTGCGGAACATCAAACGATCCTGAAATTATAAACGACCCTACCGGAAACACTCGAATATTACCGATTGAGGTACTTAGTATTGATCACGAACTTTACAACGCAGTTGATAAAGACGAGCTTTTTATGGAGGCTTATAGAGCGCATGAATCAGGTGAAGAATGGCAATTATCAAAGGATGAATTAGCCTTATTAGATGGCGTTGGAAAGGACTTTCAGAGCATAGCTTTTGAGCGAGAATTAATACTAAAATTCTTTAAATCTTCAGAACTTGGAGGCTATTCCGAATGGATGACAGCAACTGAAATTAAAGATTTTATTGAGGCAAATACTAAACAAAAAATACATTCTATGCGAAAATTTGGCATGGAATTAACTAAGGTTTTTGGAAAATCTAAGTCAAAATCGGTAAATGGCGTAATTCTTAATAGGTACGAGGTTATCCGGTTAAACTCACAAAGTGTTGAAAATCAAGACGTTTACTTTTAACCTTAATAGGTTAATAGGTTAATAGGTAAAAAGTGAATTAGTTTCTTTCTACAACATGAAGAAAAAAAAATACATCATACATTTATACAGAAACATTAATTATATATATTTATCCTATTAACCTATTAAGATTATATAAATATGCAGTTTAAAGTACCAACAAGGCAGAAAAATCTTAATAGGATAGAAAATTTTATCCTATTAACTATCCTATTAACCTATTAAGATGAATACAGACGAAAACCTACAAAAAGCCTGGTCAATTCTTGACAACTTAAAACCATCCGAAATCATGGAACTGAAGCGAATACCGAAAGAACGGCGCGAGGTGTTTATTTCTTGCGCTAAACAATACGCCGACACTCACCACAACATCACATTCAATAACTCGTTAACTAAAATCAGAAAAGATGAACGGTTTTGAGATTATAGGAATTATTGTATAACTTTGAATTTACTAAAATTTACCATGCAAGAAAATCACAAAAGATTTGCTGACAAGTATTTTGAAACTTTAAACGCCAAAGAATCAGCTATATATGCAGGGTTTTCAGAGGCTACTGCAAAGCAAGGTGGCTATAATTTATTGCAACGTGATGAAATACAAAATTACTTGAAAGAATTACGTGCCGAATATGCCGAAAAATCGGGTATATCTAAACAATGGATAATTGAGAGGTTTAAGACTATTTCAGATAGGTGCGTTCAGGAAGAACCGGTATTTGATTTCAATGGTAAACCAATCGGAGAGTACAGATTTGATTCATCGGGTGCTAATAACGCAACTGCTCATCTTGGTAAAATAATCGGGGTTTTTGAAAAGGATAACGAACAATCTAAGATTAATCTAAGCATCCCTGCTCCAGTTATTTACAATACTGCTCCTCCATTAGCAAGTAATGAAAATGAAATAGATAATGTTTAAATGCTCTCCGGTCTTTTATGAGAATTACAATGCTAAAGATAAAGTATTAATTAACCAGGGCGGAACATCTTCTAGTAAAACTTACTCAATCATGCAATTGCTTTTTTACAAAGCAGTTACAGAACATAGATCGGTCATAACAGTAGCAGGCGAATCATTACCTAACTTGAGAAAAGGCGCTTACCGGGATTCGGAAAATATATTCTCAGATAACAAATACCTACAATCTCAGCTAAAGTTCTGGAACAAGACAGAACGAATAATCTATTTTAAAAATGGATCTTTGATTGAATTTGTATCTTTTGAGAATGAGCAGTCAGCAAAGAATGGTAAGCGTGATTATCTTTTTGTGAATGAGGCCAATGGTATAAGCTATCAAATTTACTGGCAGTTAGCAATTAGGACAAAGAATCAAATCTATATTGATTACAACCCGACTAATGAGTTCTGGGCGCATACTAAGCTAATCGGTCAGCCAAATACAAAGCTGATCATATCAGACCATCGGCATAATCCATTTATATCTAAGGAGGATCATCAAAGAATCGAAGCTATAAAAGATTTAGACTTGGAACTGTGGCGAGTTTATGCTAGAGGTTTAACAGGTAAGATTGAGGGCGTGATATTCCGTAACTGGGCAATTTGTGAACGCATACCAAAAGATGCGGAATTAATTAGTTATGGAATTGACTTTGGTTTTACTAATGATCCAACCGGTATTATAGAGGTTTATAAGTCAGGTGGCGAACTATGGGTAAATGAGATGTGTTATGAGACTAGGCTAACCAATATGGATATATGCCGGAAGCTAAGAGAATTTGGGGTAACGGAGGATCAGGAGATTATAGCGGACTCAGCAGAGCCGAAATCAATACAGGAAATCTATGCAGAAGGATTTAATATCCATGGCGCAATGAAAGGGCCAGACAGTATTAAGCAAGGCATTGATATCCTTAAAAGATATAAAATAAATATTACGGCAAATAGCCATAACTTTAAAAAGGAATTATTTAGTTACATTTGGAAAAAAGATAAAACAGGCAGGATGCTAAATGAGCCTATTGATTCTTTCAACCACTTAATAGATCCATTACGTTATGTGGCATTGAATAAGTTAGCATCAAAAATTAAACAGGAATATTCATTTGATTGGAATTAATATGGGCGTATTTTCTAAAATATTTAAAGCTGATATAGAAAAAGCAGCTACCTCTCAGCTAGAGGCTTTAATGCCTGGACTTCAACAACAAATAACCGCTAACCTTTACAACCAGA
>CAMBYJ010000015.1 GCA_945872015.1 Chitinophaga pinensis
GTAATTTCACTCGCTGATGCCGATGATTTATCAATTAAAACAGCTACACGAACATTGGGTGCAATTGGATCTGATTCTCCTTTATAAACATTATTTGATCCTGCTATTCGTCCCTTTTGCGTTACAAGTAGTTGTCCTTTTTCAGTAAACAAATTTAAAATACGAACAGACTCTTCAAGTAATCCTCCACCGTTTCCACGCAAATCGAAAACAAGCTGCGTCATATTCGGATTCTTTTGTAATTCAACCAATGCTTCGCGTGTTTCCTTATAACAATCCTGTAAAAACTTATCGAGTTTAATATAGCCTGTCGAATCGTTAATCATTCCGAAGTATGATACGTTCTTTACTTTTATTTCTTCGCGGGTGATTTTCTTTTCAATTGGTTGCGACTCACCTGTTCTTGCAAGTACTAACGTTATTGAAGTACCGCTCTGCCCTTTCATCAAGCCATCTATTTCATCACCTGTAAGTCCTTTTAATGATTTCCCATTTGCAGACAAAATCACGTCGCCTGCGCGCACATCAGCACGTTGAGCAGCATAGCCCTCATAAACATCATAAACAAAAACACTATCGCCAACACGCAAGGAAGAAATACCAACTCCTCCATAATCAGCACTGACATGTTCAATTTTATAATCTTCAATTTCCGATTCAGTATAAAAGTTAGTGTAAGGATCCAAGGTGCGCAACATAGCATCAACACCTGTTTTGAAAAGTTTTCCAGGGTTGACATCATCGACATAGTACGTATTTACTTCTCGATAAACACTTGCAAAAATTTCCAATTGCTTACTTACCTGGAAGTAATCGGTGGAAAAGCTCCATAAAACAAAAGTTACTGGTAATATTATAAGGGTATAAACTATTTTTCTTCTCACGTTGAACAGAATCTTTTATTAGTAAATCAAAGATAAATTTCTTTACATAACGGGAATAGTCAGCGAAAATTATTAATCAACATTTTTAAAAAACAAAAGCCACCTTAAAAATAAGAATGGCTTTTAACTAAAACTAACCAATAAATTTATTCTAAAACAAAACTGTGCTTTGTTCCGTAATCTTTTAATCGCTCCATTAAACGTTGACGAGCTACGTGAATTCTGATTTTCACTGTTCCTAATGGAACATCTAGTTGTTCAGCGATTTCTTCATATTTATAACCTTCAAAACTCATCAAAAAAGGAATTTTTAAGTTATCTGCCAACTCTCCAATTGCTGTATTTATCTCTTTCATCACAAGATTTCTTTCACCTTCATTCTTATCTGTGAAGCTTGCCTGGTTGATATAAAACTGACCTTCTGTATCATCGGTAAAGATGTTCCCCTTTACCATTCTTCTATAGTTATTGATGAAGATATTTTTCATGATGGTATATAACCACCCCTTCAAGTTGGTTCCTTCTTCAAACTTATCTTTATTCTTGAACGCCTTCAACATTGTCTCTTGAACTAAATCGTTGGCATCTTCATGATCTTGCGTTAATTTTAATGCATATCCTCTTAGGGGACTATAATGAAGATTTACTTTATGGGAGAATTCAAAGTTCGTCATTTGTTTAAGTTTTTGGATTAAAAGTTGAACAAAGATAGTCTGCCCTACTTCAACACACAACAGTTTTGTTTAATTTTTTTGTCATATTTTTAAACAAAACTAAAATGCTGATTTCTAATCAAATAGACTTCTATCTACTTATTTTAGAATGCATTTAATGCAATTTTAGTGTCATCAAGGCCTGTAAACCGACCCTTTTTTGTTTAATTACAATACATTTTGTTTAAACAATAAGTAAAACGGCTTGTTATACCTTAAAATCATATTATGAGCTCATCTCCTTTAAAAGTTTCCAAGTTAAATCATGATGATTTATTGGTAGACGATATTATCCATCAATTCAATGGAATAGCTAAAACACCTTTACATAAAGAGGCCTTTAATTTAAGTCCTGAGGAGAAAATTGAAATTATCACTAGTCATTTTAGAGAAATCCTTCATACACTCGGAATGGATCTTAATGATGAGAGTATCAAAGATACGCCGCGCCGGGTAGCTAAAATGTATGTTAACGAAACATTCAAAGGGCTAATTCCTGAAAATGAACCAGCGGTTACACAATTTGCCAACGATTACCGTTACTCGCAAATGCTGGTTGAAAGAAATATAACCGTATTCTCTACCTGCGAGCATCACTTAGTTCCAATTCATGGTAAAGCGCATGTGGCCTATTACTCATCAGGAAAGGTAATCGGATTATCTAAGCTCAATCGATTGGTTGATTTTTACTCGCGTCGCCCGCAAGTACAAGAAAGGTTAACCATTCAAATTGCTGAAGCGCTTAAAAAGGCTCTTAACACGAATGACGTTGCTGTTGTTATTGATGCACACCACATGTGTGTAGCTTCAAGAGGAATCAGAGACGTGAATAGCTCAACGGTTACAGCAGAATATTCTGGTAAGTTTTTAAATCCGGAAACAAGAAAAGAATTTTTAGAATTTATCCGCGGTTAAGCGTTCAACATATCCAGTAAAGCAGAAAGGTCTTGCATAGAAGTTAAGACCTTCACATTTGACGGCAATTGAATATTTGCCTGCATCATCTGAAATCCACTCAACAGAATTTTTGTATTCGGGAAATCGTTTGATAGCTTTTTAGTAATAAAAAGTGGAGTTTGCGTTGGATGAGGAGCTGTCAAAACAGTTAAAATATAATCTGCTTTATACAACTGCATCACTGGACCTAAATCGTCAATTGGCAAATTTGGACCAAGATAATTCGTATGGTGGCCTTTTGAACGAATCAAATAATTAGCGAATAACAATCCGATTTCGTGTGGCTCGAATCCGGGAAGAAATAACAAGAATTTTTTACCACTTGTTTTTAGATGTTTCGGCTGAGCATCGGCAGCTACAAATAATTTCTGACGAATTAAGTTAGTAATAAAATGTTCGTAGGCAGGATTTATACTTCCTGTTTGCCATAACATTCCTACTCTTCCGAAGAAAGGAAAAACTATATCTAAAAATGTATTTTCAAATCCGTGTTTTAACGTATATGCAGAAAGGATTTGCTCAAAAACTACTTCGTCAAAATTGAACATAGCTGCAGTTAACGATTCAATTTGCACCACATGATCGCCTGATAACTGAGAAATTTCCTGAACTATGGAAGATCTTTCGTTACTACTCATGTTGGTGATCTTCGAAATCTTATAACCATGTCGGTTAAGCGCCGAAACACTCAACAACAGTTTAATGTCCTCATCGTCGTAAAAACGAATATTGGTAGACGTTCTTTTTGGATGCGGAATACCATAACGCTGTTCCCAAATACGCAGTGTATGCGATTTTATCCCCGTTAATGCCTCTACATCTTTTATTGAAAACTGGTTCATGTGCTAGGTTATTCAAACTATATTATCACAACTCAAAAGAAAGAACAACCTATTTAGAATAAAGTTTTTTTAAAATCACTTTAATTAATTCTCGTTTAACTACAAGCGCTGTTAATCCCAGAATATCTGAACAAGGACCTCTTTCAGGATAGAGATGTTCCGGAATATCAATTTGATAAAGCAAGGATGCCAGCCTTGCATTCTCTTCTTTGCACCATTGCTTTAGATATGGCTCAACACACATTTGCAGATGAAGTATACCCGTTAACTGTTGAATATCAAACTCCACTTGAAATCCCATTCGTTCACAATCTCTTATAAATTGTTGAGCTGTGAGCCGAATAAATTCGAGATCATTTCTATATTTATCAAGCTGTTGATCATCCATAATTATGCTTCACAAAAATAAATTTATTCCTCTTAAAATAATTGGATTTTCCCTATTAATAATTCAAACATTTATCAGTTCTTCCGTACTTGCTCAAGGCTATTATCGACCTCACCCGTTTTTATCGCCGATGTGGCAGATTGAGGGAGAATATTTACCAGCTTCGCAAATAAAAGATTCCACTGTATCAAATGGTTTTACGGGCGTTAATTTCGCGATGCGCGTACCTATTTGGAAAAAGAAAGACTGGCTAGATGCGAGCGGAGGAAAACCATTCATTGCGGTCTTGTCGCATTTCGGAGTAAGTGGTCGCCAAACACAAATTAATTTTTTTGATCCTAATCAGAATTTAACGGTTTCAAAATTTGGCGTTTCGGGTGTGATGGCAAAAGGCCTAAGAAATCTTTATCTGATGCAAGGATTTGTGAGCATGCCTACCTCAGATTTTTCTATTCAGCTAAACCATACTCGCTTTCACGCCACTGGACTATGGCGACATCTATATCATAACAACCGATGGTGGCACACATTAGGACTTACTTATTCACCCATTTTTGGCAAAGACCGTATATTACCTATAGTGGGCGCTGGTGTTCAACTATCAAACGAAAATCAATTGCAGTTTACTTTTCCATTTAATGTAACATATACGCATATGTTTACAAAAAAACTTAGCGTGAGTTTGAAGGCAAACAATTTTGGAGGGTATAACTTTTTTAAATCTGATAGCTTAAATAACGATGATTGGAGTATTTACAGATTTAATTATAAAAGAGGGAGTGTGATGCTGCGATACTACACAGATCGGTTTGTCGTTTTTACAATGGAAGGAGGAGTCACAACAACTGCTAATTTGCAGATTAACGATGCAAAGTTTAATCAAGTTCCAAGCATCTATTTGAAAGTGGGCTTTCAGATTCGATTTGGCGCACGTCCGCCAGCGGCACCAATATTAAATTTCGATCCAGGCGAATCAGGCTTCGACCCGAATTATATTGTAGAATAAACTATTTGCGAGAGTGGTTGTTTTGACTTGACGTTTGGATAATTTTTTAATTGGAAGATTTGAGGATTTGATTCCGTCTGCAATCATTAAGATACGTTAGAAATCAACATCGAAAAAAATTAAAACAATCGCAAAAAAATAAAAAACATAAAACAGGGGGCCACCTGGCCACCTCCCAGTATAAAATTAAAAGTAATAAAAATACAAGCCAACTAAATTTGAATCTTAAACGTTTGTTGTCGGATATTGAAATCAATTTACTATCAATGAACCTTTTAATTTCTTAACAAATCAAGAATCATTCATGAAAAATATACTTATTGCAGGAGGTAGTGGTTTAGTTGGTAAGCAACTTACAAAACTTCTTTCACAAAACAATTATGAAGTTGCATGGCTATCAAGAAGCAACAAATCCTCTACTAATTTCCCTAGCTATAAATGGAATCCTGAAGCTGGTGTTATAGACCCTGAAGCTATTGCTTTTGCCGATGTGATTATTGTATTATCAGGAGAAAATATTGCTGCCGACAGATGGACTGACAAATTCAAGAAAAAAATTATTACGAGCCGTTTGCAAGCTGCCGAAACAATTAGCAATGCACTTAAAAATCACCCGAACAATGTTACGCATGTTATAGCAGCGTCCGCCATCGGATTTTATGGAGACAGAAATGATAATTTAGTTGATGAATTAAGTGACAAAGGAATTGGCTTTTTAGCGGATACCACACAACAATGGGAAAATGCTTATTCAGATTTTACAATTCCCGTTACAAATATTCGAATTGGAGTAGTACTATCGAAAGCGGGTGGTGCATTAGTTGAAATGTCGTTGCCTGTAAAATGGGGTATTGCATCGCCGTTAGGAAGCGGACAACAATTTATCAGTTGGATTCATATTGATGACCTCGCAGGTTTGTTTATGCACGTAATGCAAAATCAGCTGACAGGAATATACAATGCCGTTGCATCCAATCCTGTAACCAATGAAGAGTTTACTAAACAATTAAAAAAATCATTGTCCAAAAATGCAATTAGCCTTCCTATTCCTATATGGGCATTGAAATTATTGCTTGGTGAAAAAAGTGCTATTGTACTTGACTCTACTCGCGTATCCAACAAAAAAATAATTGAATCAGGATTTACTTTTAAATACGAATTTCTTGAGCAGGCTTTAAAAAACTTTTATGGAAAATAAAAAACAAGTAGCCATTCATTGGTTTCGTCGTGATTTAAGGCTACATGATAATGCCGCATTGTTTCATGCGCTAAGTAGTGGAATACCAGTCGTTCCGATTTTTATTTTCGACTCCAACATTCTTGATAAACTAGAAAATAAACAAGATGCGCGAGTGCAATTTTTATATGAATCGCTGAACAACATTCATCAACAACTTCAAAAAGTTAAATCAGGAGTTAAAATTTTATTCGGCAATCCAGTTGAATGTTGGAAAAAGCTAATTGAAGAGTTTGATATTAGCGCCGTATATACTAATCATGATTATGAACCCTATGCAATACATCGTGATAAAGAAATTGAATTACTACTAAGCAAACATAACATTCCATTTAACACTTATAAAGACCAAGTAATTTTTGAAAAATCAGAAGTGGTTAAAGATGATGGGAAACCTTATACAGTTTACACTCCGTTTAGCAGAAAATGGAAAAGTCGTTTAAATGCAGAAGGAATTCCAACGTTCGATTCAAAATCGCTGTTGAAGAATTTTTATCAAGCAACCATTAAGTTTCCTACTCTAGAATCTATCGGATTTGAAAAAAGCAATTTGATATTCCCATCGGATCATTGTGCAGATGATATTATTCAGAAGTATGCAGACCAACGCGATATTCCAGGAATAAACGGAACCAGTCGTTTAGGAATTCACTTGCGCTTCGGAACAATTTCTATTCGTGAAATGGCCCGTAAAGCACAACATCTGAGCGATAGCTGGTTAAATGAATTATGTTGGCGAGAATTTTACATGATGATTTTATATCACTTCCCTCATGTTACAAAAGGTTCGTTTAAACCAATGTACGATGCTATAGAGTGGAGAAATAATGAAACAGAATTTCAAGCATGGTGTGAAGGAAAAACAGGTTATCCTATTGTAGATGCAGGTATGCGTGAGTTAAACACAACAGGGTATATGCATAACCGTGTGAGGATGGTTGTAGCTAGTTTTCTAACAAAACATTTACTAATCGATTGGCGCTGGGGTGAAGCTTATTTTGCTTCTAAACTCCTCGACTTTGATTTGTCTGCTAACAATGGTGGCTGGCAATGGGCGGCAGGAAGTGGTTGCGATGCGGCACCTTATTTCAGAATATTTAATCCGTATGAGCAAACTAAAAAGTTCGATAGCGATTTAAAATACATTCGTAAATGGGTTCCTGAATTTCAAGACTTCAGCTATCCGCAACCGATAGTAGATCATAAAATGGCAAGAGAGCGTTGTTTAGAAACATACAAACGCGGATTAGGACGTGATTTATGAGCGAATAACTTCGCCGTCCTTTAGTTCAATAATACGATCACTTTTACTCGCAAAATCATCATCGTGTGTAACGGCAATAATTGTTTGTCCGTAGTTTTTTGATAACTCCTGAAAAATATCAAAAACAATTCGCGTATTATTACTATCCAAATTACCTGTCGGTTCATCACCCATAATAATTAGTGGATCATTTATCAATGCACGTGCTATAGCCAAACGTTGCTGCTGACCACCCGATAACTTACTTGATAATTTTAATGCCTGATCACTCAATCCAAGCATCGCTAATTTTTGATAGGCACGCTCTTCTATCTCCTTGTTTGATAACTTTCCAAGTTTCAATGCAGGAAGCATTACATTTTGCAGACAAGTAAAATCGCTTAACAAATAATGAAACTGAAAAACAAATCCAATCTTCTCATTTCGCAAACCAGCCAATTCATCTTTTGTCATATTGCCTGTCTCTTGTCCATCAATTACAAGTTTCCCCTTGTAGTCGGTATCCATAGTAGAAAGGACATATAACAGAGTCGATTTACCACTACCTGATTTACCTACTAAAGTTGTAAACTCTCCTTTCTCTATATCAAATGAAATATCTTTTAATACCTGAAACTCTACAGGATCGGTGAAGTACTTTGAAATTGATTTTGACTCGAGAATTTTCATTTTCTATCTTCTAAAAATTTCAACAGGATCAATATTAGCTGCTTTTTTTGCAGGAATATATCCAGCAAAAAATGTAATTACCATACCTACAACAATACCTTGGATATACTTGGTTAATTCGTAAGTAATTGGGAAATATCCGATATCACCGCCAACATATACATGCTGCAACAACGTAATAATTAAAGTTGCCATCATCATTCCGCCAATCACACCCATTATACCAACAGATACAGCTTGCGTAACGAATATGCGAATAACATCATTGCCTTTAAATCCCATTGCTTTTAATATGGCTATATCATTTATTTTTTGCGTGATCGTCATGTTCAGGATATTATAAATTCCGAAACCCGCAACTAACAAAATAGTTGTAGAAACAAAGGTGATAATGATTTTACGCATTCGCTGTGCAGCCATTAATGTTTCATTCGCTTGCTTCCATCCCTCTGCTTTGTATCCTGTACTTGCCGAAATCTGTGTGGCAATTTTTTCAGCATCATCAGGATTTTTAATATTCACGTTAATGTCGGTTACATACACATTTCCTTCTTTCAATAACTGCTGCGCTGCTAAAACGTTTACATATGATTTTGTTTTATCAATAACGCTGTTGTTTGTTTTAAAAATTCCTACAATCTTAAATGCTTTATTTACGCCTTTCGAAGATGTAATATTGACATAATCGTTCACGCGCAAACTCATTTTATCGGACACTCCACTACCGATTAAAATACCATTGGGATTGCCTTTCAGTGCACCAAGACTTCCTTCGACGATGGTAGAAGAAATAGCATACATGCGATCTGCTTCTTCAGGATTTATTCCTGAACACAAACCTGTAATTTGTGATTTACCACTATTGTAAAAAATATTCGCATTCACCTGACTCGTTACGATTTCAACATCTTTCATTTTTTGAATTGATGAAATAACAAGACCTGGATTTATTATTGTATTTTTGGCGGGAACAATTTTGGGATTAATTAACAACATTTTTTTACCATTACTTGAAACCAATGGTCTGCTAATTTCATCATCCTTGTAAACACGAATATGGGGAGTCGTTTTAAAAATTGATTTACTTGATGCTTTATCAAAACCCAACAACATCGAATTCATAAAAATATAAATCGACATACCCAATACAACACCTGCAACTGCTACGCCCGTTAATTTCTTATTGGTAACAATATACGTTTTTGCTATTTGCGCATTTATATTCACAACTTATAGCTTAACAGGTAATAAAACATCTTCAGTCGTTAATCCTTCTAGCACTTCAACAAAATCGTTAGATACAATTCCGGTTTTAACAACAACAGCATCACTCTTCCCTTTTACATTCACTTTATTTCCATAACCCAAATACATCTTCGGAATTATCATTGCTGATTTTTTAGCACCTACACTAATGTTTGCTTCAAGCTGAGTACCATAAAAAGATTGAGGCAAACTATCAGTCAATTTAATTTTACAGATGTACGATTGAGTTAGTAAATCAAACGAAGGCAATACTTCTGAAACAACACCATTAACTATTTTTCCTTTACTTGTATTTAACTGAAGATACACCTTATGACCTACTGCAACTTTTGCAATACTGTTCTCATCAACATTCACAACTGCTTCAATACTCTCTTTATTAGCAATGATTGCAACTACCTCTCCACGACGAACATAGTCGCCTTTGTTCTTAAACTTCTTGATGATAGTTCCTGCTTGCAACGATTGAATTTTATTAAAATCGCTTGCGACTAAACTATTTTGCAATTGTCCTTTGCTGATAATTTGCTGTTGTTTAGCTTGAAGTAAAATCGCATTATATTGGTTCTTTAACGACATCCAGCTTGAATAAGAATTCTTCTCTGCTAACTGTGCGTTTTCCATTATAATTTTGGATGTGCTTTGTTGCGAATATAAAATTTCATAACGACGAGCTTGTAGTGAATCCTGACGATATTTATTTTCTGCAGCGCGGATATTTTCTTTTATCTGCAATAAAGCTGGTGAATTAGCAGAAACATTCTGATCAGCAATTTGAAGCTGATCGTTTGCAACTGAAGAATTAACTTCATTAGAATGATTATCAATGGTCGCTAATAACTGCCCTGCCTGTACGAAAATACCTTCTTCAATTGATGAACTGATTAATACCCCTTCTGTTTGTGCTGTCACATTATAAGCATCTTTCCAATCGATGCTACCGCTCGCAAAAACTAATTCTTCAATATCTTGTATCTGAGGTTTTACTGTTTCATTGCTGCAAGAAAAAAAAGTTGAAATAAGAAACAGGTAGATGACAACTTTAAAACACTTTTGAATTAACATGATAAATAACTTAAAATCGAATCAAAATTAAAGAATGTAAGGTAAGTACAAAGTGACAATCCTCACTTTATTTGATAAACTTCAACACTTCGTTTAATAACTCTAACGGATTTTCGGCATGCACCCAATGTCCCGCTCCATCAATAGTCACAAATTGCGCATTAGGATACCAGCTTTTAATCTCTGAAAAACGAGCATCTTCAATATATCCTGAATTCCCCCCTTTCACAAACAACAAAGGCGTATCAACTAATACCGAAGGCCATGTAGAAGTACCAACCTCTTCAATCTGCTCATTTAATGTTTTCAGATTAAAACGCCAGTCCATTTGTTCAGGTGTTTTCCAATGCAAATTCTTTAACAAAAACTGCTTGGTTCCATAATCCTCAATCGCATCATTCATAGTTTTTTCTGCCTCTGAGCGACGGGTAATTTTTGACAAATCAATCGACAATAATGTATCAATAATCTCTCTATGATGAACAGGATATTGGTAAGGAGCAATATCAATCACAACAGCTTTTGAAATTAATCCCGGAAAATTATTAATCAACGAAAGTGTCATTTTACCTCCCATCGAATGACCAATTACAATAGGTTGTTGTAGATTTAGATCAGCAATTAATTCTGCCACATCAGCCGCCATCGAATAATAATCATGCACTTCATCATGCGGCGACAATCCGTGGTTGCGAAGATCGGCAGTAATAACCTGATAGCCATTTTCAGCCATTTGACGAGCGAAACTTTGCCAGTTATCACTCATCCCAAAAAGTCCATGAAAAATCAAAACTGGCCTTCCCTCGCCATAAACTCTATAACTAAGTTTCATAATCCCTGCAAAGATGATAATTTTTGATTGATTGATACAAAATCCTGTGTGAGTAAATTGTTTTAAGTCTAAATTTGCAACATGAATACAATTGTTCGTTTTGCCAAGGAAGAAGACATCCCATTTGTACATGCCTTAATCAAAGAACTAGCAGAATATGAAAAGGCACCACAGGAAGTAACCAATACTGTGGATGATATGCTTCGCGATGGATTTGGGCCAAACCCTGTTTTCCGATGTCTTGTAGCAGAAACAGATGGTAAAGTAATAGGCATGGCCATTTATTTTGTTAAGTATTCAACCTGGAAAGGAAAAGGCATTTACCTCGATGATATTGTAGTAACCGAATCGATGCGCCGAATGGGAATTGGTAAGTTATTGTTTGATGCAATAGTGAAAGATGCAAAGTTGCTTGGAGCGAAACAATTACATTGGCAAGTATTAGATTGGAATACACCAGCAATTGAATTTTATAAAAAGTACAATGCCGATTTAGACGAAGAATGGATTAATTGCAAACTTACAGAACAACAACTAGCATGAATGTTTTCAAATTTGGTGGAGCATCAGTAAAAGATGCGGCAGCTGTAAAAAATGCAGGAGAAATTCTAAAGCTGCATTCCAATGACCAACTCGTTGTTGTTATTTCTGCAATGGGTAAAGTTACCAATGCACTTGAAAAAATAGTTGACGCACATGTACATCAAACGGGCGAAGCTCTATCACTTTTAGATGCTTTAAAAAATTATCACCTTCACATTACGAATGAATTATTTTCTGATCCTAAGCATGAAGTTCATAATAAGCTTAATAATTATTTTGTAGAAATAGAATGGGTTTTAGAAGAGCCTCCTCGTGATTACGATTTTGTTTATGATCAGATTGTTTCCTTTGGTGAACTATTATCTACAACAATTGTAAGCACCTGGCTAAACGACAACGGATTAACAAATCAGTGGATGGATGTTCGTGACTGTTTAATAACAGACAATACCTACCGAGAAGGAAAAATTGATTGGGAAACAAGTACAGGATTATTTCAGTCGAGAATAAAAGAATTATTTACGCAAGCGAATATTATTATCACGCAAGGATTCATCGGAAGTACAACAGAAAACTTTTCTACCACGTTAGGTCGTGAGGGCTCTGACTATACAGCGGCGATTATTGCGCATATCATGAATGCAGAAGCGGTAACCATTTGGAAAGATGTACCGGGAGTATTGAATGCCGACCCTAAACATTTTTCGGATGCACAAAAATTAATTCAGTTGAGTTATCAAGATGCGATTGAATTAGCCTATTATGGAGCATCAGTTATCCATCCGAAGACAATAAAGCCACTCGAAAATAAAAACATTCCTTTACATGTAAAATCGTTCTTAGAACCGAACAGCAAAGGAACAGTGATTGGCAAAGACTTAGAAACTAAGCCACTAATTCCTTCATTTATTTTCAAATCAAATCAGGTATTAATCAGTATTTCGGCAAAGGACTTCTCCTTTATTGCCGAAGAAAACCTAAGTGAAATTTTCTCTGATTTTGCTGATTCAGGAATAAAATTAAACCTGATGCAAAACTCTGCTATCAGTTTTTCTGTTTGTATTGATGACTCTCCTAAAAAAGATGCATTAATTGAAAAATTAAGAACTAAATACAAAGTAAAGTACAACGCAGGATTACAACTGTATACTATTCGCCATTATTATCCTTCAACAATTGAATCACTAACAGTTGGAAAAGAAATATTGCTGGAACAAAGAAGTCGTACGACTGCACAACTAATTACAAAAGACCTACCTAAATGAAAGATCCATTAATAGAAAACAGACCCGCTAACAAAAGCAGTTTAATCATCTGGTTGTTTGTTGGGTGTTTTATGATTTTTACGATGGTTGTTGTTGGTGGAATTACTCGCCTAACAGGATCAGGATTATCGATAACAGAATGGAAAGTAGTAACAGGTGTAATTCCTCCACTTAGTCAGGCAGAATGGGAAAGTGAATTTTTTAAATATCAGCAAATTCCGCAATTTCAATTAATCAATTCGAATTTTACACTCGACGATTTTAAATTTATTTATTTCTGGGAATACATTCATCGTTTGATAGGAAGAGTTATAGGATTGATTTTCCTTTACGGATTGGTAACTTATTATATGCGTGGCGTAATTTCAAAACAACTCATGCCACGACTATTATTTATGTTCTTACTCGGAGGAATCCAAGGATTTTTAGGCTGGTACATGGTGAGCAGCGGACTAACAGAAAATGTGCGTGTAAGTCATATACGACTTGCAATTCATTTAACATTTGCGTTTATCACATTTGGATATATTTTCTGGGTTGCACTTACACAGTTGTTTCCGGTTAAGTACACTAACAGATACGCCTATACGCGCTACAAAAAATATGGCTGGACCTTACTTGTACTTGTAATTTTACAAGTTATTTACGGAGCCTTTGTAGCAGGAACAAAAGCTGGCATGGTATATACAACCTGGCCAATGATGGAAGGAGAATGGGTTCCTGATTCAATTAGCTATATGTTGCAAAAAGATGGTGTTGGAAGTCTGATTAATAATCTTGCTAGTGTGCAATTCATTCATCGTTCGTTGGCCTATTTAATAACAGTTATTGTAATTGCACTGATTGTAAAAGTGTGGAAAGATAAACAACTTGAATCAGGACAAAAAAACAGTGCTTATTTATTAGGAGGATTAGTTGTTGTACAAATCATATTAGGAATTTATACCTTACTAAATAGTGTTCCCGTTACATTGGGTGTGTTACATCAGGCTACTGCATTTTTTGTATTTGCAACGACTATCTATTTTATCTATCGTTTGGCGCATGCATCGATGAAGGAAAAAATTGCATTCGTTGACGAAGAAGATTAATGAGAATAAAACCAAGTGAGTTAATCGGCAATGGCTATGAATTGCAATCACAATTGCAACATAACGATATTGCTGTTTTCATTCAGCCATATGTCTTCAGAAAGAATATTGCGTCGGTATTTTACTGGCTTTTTACTCTTTGCATTTTAGCGGGTTCGATTTATCAAATTTTTACGTGTGGTATTGGTATAGGGAAATCATTTGAATTTTTTGCATTGGGCTTTTGCGGCTTGCTCCCATTAATTCCATTGCATGAGTTGATACACGGATTATTTTATAAAATAGATGGCGCTCCTGCTGTGCAATACAAAGCAAATTTTAAGAAGTTTATTTTCTATGCGATGGCTGATCAGTATGTGATCAACTTTTCTTCATTTGTTGTGCTTGCACTGGCACCTTTTATTATCATTAATTCACTTTTACTGATAGCTATCATGCTGACCACGGGAAGTCTTTCGTTCTTATTTGCTGGTATGTTATTCATACATACATCGGGTTGTGCGGGCGACTTTGCACTCATCAGTTATTTCCTCGAGAATAATTATAAGTCCTTAGTTACCTACGACGATATTTCAAAGGGCATGTCGTATTTCTATAAAAAGGCTAATAATTAGTTAATCAACGTCCATTTCATTCTTATTTTTTTTAATTTCGGACTTCATTCTATTGAATTATGAAGAAGATTACCGCGTTGTTATTTTTAACATTAATTACTGTATTTTCAACTTTTGGTCAACTTGTAGATCCTGTAAAATGGAGCTACCGTGTGGAGCAAAAAGGACAGGAAGCGACATTAATATTTAAGGCAACCGTTGACAAAGGTTGGCATGTTTATTCTCAACTTATTCCTGATGGTGGTCCGATTCCTACCACGTTTACATTTACCCCTGATCAAAATTTTACTTTAGTAGGTAAGGTAACTGAGCCAAAGGGAGAAGAAGTTTTCGATTCTAACTTTGATATGAAATTAAAGTATTTCGAAAATACTGCGGAGTTTAAGCAAAAAATCAAATTAACATCCAACAAAGCATTTAAAATTAAAGGTGTTGTTGAATCAATGGCGTGCAACGATAAAAACTGCACCCCTCCGAATCCTGTCGATTTTGAGTTCTCTATTGCTGGAGAAGCTTCTGTAGACGTAGTAACTCCTGAAGCATCATCCTCCACAACAACAGAAGTAGAAATCGCAAGCACTACTACAGCTGACGTAATTCCAGCCAACTCTAAAATTCCACTTCCATCAAGCGATTTATCTAAGTTAGAACCTGCCTGCGACAATGGAGGAACGTTAGAAGCGGAGGATAAAAGTTACTGGGGAATATTTTTAGCAGGAATGATTGGTGGTATTCTTGCTTTACTTACACCTTGTGTATTTCCAATGATACCAATGACGGTTAGCTTTTTCACTAAGAGAAGTCCTACCCGTGCAAAGGGTATACGCAATGCCGTTATTTATGCGCTTTCAATTATTTTGATTTATGTAACTATCGGATTTTTTGTAACCGTTACACTAGGCTCTGATGCCTTAAACGATTTAGCAAGTAGTGTTTTCTTCAACTTACTATTCTTCGTTATCTTCTTCATCTTTGCACTCTCTTTCCTTGGGGCATTTGAAATCACATTGCCAAATTCATGGCTTAACAAAGCAGATTCTGCCTCTGAAAAAGGTGGGTTAATCGGAATCTTCTTTATGGCTTTTACCTTGAGCCTTGTTTCTTTCTCTTGCACAGGTCCGATTATCGGAACTTTATTAGTTGAAGCTGCAAAGGGATCAAGTTACTTAGGTCCTATAATGGGTATGACTGGATTTTCGTTTGCCCTTGCCATTCCATTTGCATTATTTGCT
>CAMBYJ010000016.1 GCA_945872015.1 Chitinophaga pinensis
TAAAATCTTTACGCGTAGTAAGTATCACAATAGGCGAATTCTGACTTAGCAAACGATTATATTCACTTTTGATTTTGATTATATCGCCAGATGAAAACGGATGGTGATCCTTAAATATAAATTCGTTAACCGATTTTGAAACCGATGTCGCAAACTCAATAAATAGTTTTGGATTTGCAATGCCTGCCACCAAAATCACATTGCAATTTCTTAAATAAGCTACAGGCATTTTTTCTCCGGATAAAAACTCCATCGACTCACTATAACGCATATACGAAAATACAACTTGCGAAACCCCGTACTTTTTTATTTTAGTACTTATTTGCTGCATTTCATTTGCATTGATGTTTTCTGGCGACTTGCTTACAATTACTACATCTGCTCTCTTTACTCCCGATTTCGGTTCGCGCAAACGACCCAAAGGCAAGAGTTGGTCATTGTAAAACAAATCCGAATAGTCAGTAATTAAAATATTAAAATCGGGCTTTACATAACGGTGCTGAAAAGCATCATCGAGTAAAATCAATTCGGATTTTTTTTCTTTTTCAATCTGTTCAATTCCTACTACTCTCTTTTCGCAAACTGCGACATCTAAATCAGGAAAAAGATGCGCATATTGAAGTGGCTCATCGCCTACCTGCAAAGGACTATTATCTGACTTAACCCATCTAAATCCTTTAGTTTGGCGCCCATATCCACGACTTAAAACGGCTAATCGGTAATTACTTTTTAATTGGTTAATTAAATAAATCACATGTGGTGATTTGCCGGTTCCTCCAGCAGATAAATTACCAACATTTATAACAAAGGACTTAAAAGTATGCTGCTTTATAATCCCAATATCAAAAAGAAAATTCCTGAAACGGACAACCATTCCATACAAAATCGAGAAAGGGAGCAATAAAATTTGCATAGTTTCAAAAATATAACTTTTTAAGTTCACAGAGTGATTAAATTTGTCGTACTTATAAAATCACTTATGCAATTAAAAGAGATCATTCAATTTCTTGAAGATAAAGCACCTTCGTCACTTCAAGAAAGTTACGATAACTCAGGACTAATCTGCGGTCATTCGTCAATGGAAATCAAAGGCGCTATTATTTGTCTTGATAGCACTGAAGATGTCATTGATGAAGCAATACGCCATGGATTTAATCTCGTAATAGCTCACCATCCTATTGTTTTTAGCGGAATTAAGAAGCTGAACGGCAAAAACTATATCGAAAGAACAATTATCAAAGCCATAAAAAACGATATTGCCATTTATGCAATTCATACGAATCTAGATAATGTCATCCACGGAGTAAACGCGAAAATTGCTGAGAAAATCGGACTTGTCAATTGTCGTATTTTAAGTCCGATGAAAAATAAATTACTCAAGCTCAGCACTTATGTTCCCCATGAACACGCAGAAAAAGTAAAAGAAGCCCTCTTTAGTGCCGGAGCTGGCCACATTGGAAACTACTCAGAATGCAGTTTCACTACCGTTGGAGAAGGCACATTTAAGGGTGGAGATGGCAGTAATCCTGTTTATGGCGAAAAGAATATTCGTTTTAAAGGCCATGAATCAAAAATTGAAGTCATTTTGGAAAGCCATAAGCAAAGCCAGATTTTTAGTGCCTTAAAAGAGGCTCATCCATACGAAGAAGTGGCTTATGAGTTCATCGTATTAGCCAATAATTGGCAAGATGTCGGGGCTGGAATGATTGGAGAACTCCCTGCTGAAATGGACGCCACTGAATTCCTTAAATCACTGAAAGTCAAAATGAAAACAGACTGCATTCGTCACACAAACACGTTCAACCAAGAAGTTAAAAAGATTGCAATTTGCGGTGGTTCAGGAAGCTTCTTATTGGAAGATGCCAAGCGTGCAGGAGCAGATATTTTCATAACTGGCGATTTCAAATACCATCAGTTTTTTGATGCTGATGGAAGTATAATAATTGCCGACATTGGCCATTATGAAAGTGAACAATACACAATTGAGCTTTTAGGTGATTGGCTTAGCGAAAAATTTCCTACATTTGCCCTCCGTTTAACGGAGATTAATACCAATCCAATTAATTACATTTAATCATGGCTACTAGAAAGTCTAAGAAAGCAGCAGAAGCAGTTGTTGAAGTTCCAAAAAAACCAAAACCAATTGTTCGTTCAATCGACAAAGGCGACAACAGTATTGAGCATAAGCTTCGTGCCCTTTATCAATTACAATTAATCGATAGTCAAATCGACAAAATTCGTATTACCCGTGGTGAATTACCAATGGAAGTATTGGATTTAGAAGATGAAATTGCTGGACTACAAACTCGTGTAACTAACTATACTGAAGAAGCAGCTGAGTTAGATGAGCAAATCAAAAATCGTAAGCAAGCGACAAAAGATGCGCAAGCAGCTATTAAGAAATATCAGTCGCAGCAATCAAGCGTTAAGAATAATCGTGAGTTTGATTCATTAAATAAAGAAATCGAGTATCAACAATTAGAAATTCAACTTTGCGAAAAGCGTATTAAAGAATATACTGCTGAATTAGCATCAAAGAGTTTAATTGTTGAAGCTTCGGTAAAAGCATTAGAAGAAAGAAAATTAGATTTAGAAAACAAAAAATCGGAATTAGAATCGATTGTTGCTGAAACAGAAAAAGAAGAACAAGAACTTTTAGTTGAGTCCAATAAATCTTCTGATGTGATTGAAGCACGTTTATTAACTGCTTACAATCGTATTCGTAAGAATGCAAGAAACGGGTTAGCGGTAGTTCCGGTTGATCGTGATGCTTGCGGTGGATGTTTCAACAAAATCCCACCTCAACGTCAATTAGACATTCGTCAGCGTAAGAAGGTAATCGTTTGCGAACATTGCGGACGTATCTTGGTTGATGGAGCTGTAATCGAATAATAATTAGTATAAGCCTAATAACAGAGCGGCGACCTTTTCAGGTCGCCGCTTTTATTTACTCTTTGTTTTGATAGAGGTCCTTTTTACTTCCTTCAAATAATTCGTATCCGAGCAAACGACAATCGATAGGCCCGTTAAACAAGGCAATCTTGCGATTGGCACGAAGACCAACTGATTTAGCCCCTTCAGGACTACCAGTAAAAATCCACGCTTTATAACCTGCGTAACTCTTTTTAAACTTATCGCCTATTTCTTTATACAATGCTTCGATGTCTTCCACTTGAAGCTTTTCGCCGTACGGAGGATTAATAATTATTACACCATTTCCCTGCGGCCTTTCCAAATCTCTGAAATCACCTAAAGACAATTCCACCATATCTTCTACTCCTGCACTTACCACATTTTCTTTAGCTTTTTCCAACGTGTATTTATTGATTTCATTTCCATAAATACGAACTGGCTGTTCATTGATACGTTCAAGCTGTTTTTCTCTGATTGTTTTATATAGAGCCTCATCGAAGTTTAACCATTTCTCAAATGCGAATTTCTTTCTGAAGATTCCAGGAGGAATATTAGCAGACATTAATGCAGCCTCGATAGGAATGGTTCCTGAGCCACACATAAAATCGACTAATGGCTTATGCGGTTCCCATCCTGACAACATAATTATTCCTGCTGCCAGCACTTCACTAAGGGGAGCTTTATCTACATCAACACGATATCCTCTTCGATGTAATGAATCGCCACTACTATTAATCAAGAGGGTACATTTATTTTTATTGATGAACACATTAACCTCTAAATCAGAATCAGTCTTACTAACGTCAGGGCGTTTACCCGTTTCCTTACGAAAGCAATCTGCAATCGCATCTTTTACTTTTAATGCAGGATATAAGTTATTATCGAACAATTCAGAATTCAACGTGCATCGAACAGAAAACGTCTGATTAACCTTCATTAATTCTGTCCAATCAAGCTTTAAAACCTGCTCATATAAATCATCTCCGTCTTTAATAGGAAATGACGTAAGACTAATCATGACACGTAGGGCAAGTCGACTGCTAAAATTAACTTTATACACAAACCCAAGATCGCCAATACATGATACTGCTCGTGTATGAATCTCAACATCGCGCCCGCCTAGTTGACGAAGTTCTTTTGATAATAGCTCTTCTAGGCCTGCATAGGTAGAAACAACTAATCGTAAATCTGATTTCAATAACATAAAGCGAAGATAGGCAAACTACAACGATTTATTTTTTAGAACACCAAAGGGTATTGAACATCCTATTGTGAGATTCCTGCCCATACCATTGATACCAACATATTTTAATCGCGATAAATGATTAAAATAAACTTCATTGGTAATATTATTAGCAATCATATAAAAATCTAAACAAACATTCTTTGCTTCATACCTAGCAGATACACCTCCTCCTAAAAGTGAATAGGCATCAGTAACAGTTTCAAACTGGTCAATTCTATCTTGCTTAGCGAAGTAATCGAACTGCGCTTTAATCTTAATACTTTTCCAATTACTATTTTGATTTTTGATAAACTCATAGCTTAAAACAGAGTTAAATTGAAATGGAGGAATGAACGGCAATGCTAAATCTGTCTCTTGATTAACTGCCCATACATACGATGCTTTGTTTTCAAAATGTATTTTTTCTGTCAGATGATAATCGACTGAAATTTCACCACCATAAAGCAATGCATCACCTTGCACATAGTTAAATACAGGGTAAATTTCATCATCTACTGCTATTGTTTGATTGTTGCTGTTTCGATAATAGATAAACTGATTAAATGAATTGTAAAAAAGAGATATCTCACCTCCTATCTTTTCACTCTCATAACCTAAACCAGCATCGAATTGCCAACTGGTTTCAGGTTTTAAATCAGGATTACCAATTTCATATCTGAAGGTTCCTTCATGTACTCCGTTAGCTGACAACTCAGAAATATTTGGTACTCGAAAACCACGACCTGCATTCCATCTAAAATGCAAACGGTCATTTGCCTCATAAGTAAATCCTAAGGAACCACTAATTGCATTAAACGATTTGTCAAATGAATTAAATACTCCGGATAAACTATCTGCACTTATCGTTTTCCAATCATAACGCAACCCAAAATTTCTCGACCATTTATCTTTTACTTTTTTAATAGACGAAAAAATTCCAACATCAGTTGAAGAATAATCCGGAATTAAATACTCTTCACCTCTGTTATTATTTTGCTGCATGCCACCACTAATACCAACAACTATGTCCCAGTTGTTTTGTTGAGGGAAGTAATATTTCGCATCGCCTGTAATTGTTTTTAAATCGATGAACATACCAGGAGTCGAACTATCATCTTCATATTCCTTACGCTGATTATTTTGCCATCCAAAAACAGTTCTTAAATTCCCCTTTCCGATAAAATAACTACCTAATGAAGATACTTTATAATGATTGACACGTTGAAATGGCAAACCAATAGTTCTCGTTAATGCGTCAGCGTTAGTTACCGAATTTCCTTCAGGCGTAATAAACAAACCTGTTGAATCACGCTCGCCTTCTATCATACCAAATTGTGCTTGATAAGAGCTAAAATGAAAATGCTGATAACCCCATTTTTTATTGACACCTAACATCACGCTCGCATTATCCTCATTAAATGCAGAGTTATAGACAACTTCATCTGGCGTAGAATAAGCTGCAGCGTTCTTATTAGTTTTTCTAACGCGCCACACTATTCCATTTTGATTACCCTCTGCCATTGCACCAACAACATACATTTTATTGTTTGATTGATACTGACTAATCAATTCACCTTTTATTGTTCCCAAAGGCGCAGGAAATGGTTCCAGAATATTAATTACACCACCTATTGCATCTGAACCAAACAAGAGCGATGCAGGCCCTTTCAAAACTTCTACTCTATCCGCCGAAAACTGATCAATTTCTAATCCGTGTTCATCGCCCCATTGTTGTCCCTCCTGACGAATACCCTCGTTAATACTAACGATACGGTTATACCCTAATCCACGGATTACTGGCTTAGCAATTCCTCCACCAGTTGATATCGATGAAACACCTGCTACCTGAGTAAGCGCTTCTGTAATATTTGTTGCTGCTGTATTTTGAATCTGTGATTTTTCAATCGGATCAACACTTAAGCTTGATTGTGCATGATTCGTAGCAAACGCAGAGCCTGTAATAACTACTTCATCTTTCTCTAAAATCTGGGGAGAAAGAAATAACTCGAGTGAAGTTACATCAGTTGTCATATCTACAGAAACACTAATGCTACCATATCCGAACATCCTAACTTGAAGCATCATTTTTCTGGCTGAAAAACCTGTAAGACGAAATTCGCCTTTTTCATTGGTAACTGAGCCCATTTTTAATTCCGCAATAATAACAGATGCCCCTTCTATTACTTCTTTCGTTTTTTTATCAAAAACTTTTCCTTTTAATATTAATTGAGATTTTGCATCGCTGCATAATAATATAGCAGCAATGATAAAGAAGATTCTTTTCATTGTTTTTTTGTTAAAGATTAAAATTGATACTAGTGATAAATAAAAAATAAATCACTTAAGCGGCGGACCTTTATTGGAATATGAAAGCGTGTAATAACGACATTTCAATTCCAACGAACCAAATAAAATTGCAATAAAAACAAACTGTAAAAAACTAAAACTCTTGAATCCATTATACAAAATCGGATCACCTATTAAATCAAATATCAAGCAATGTTCGTGTTCAGCAGAAACATCGCTCTCGTGCTCATGACAAACAACATCAATTGTATCATGATGCCCAGAGAGTTCGTGCCATAACTCGCGCGGCACAAACAGCTGCAAACAAAGTCCAATCAACAACCAACTTATGAATTTCTGCATCGTCAATTATTAATTTTCAAAAGCGTATTGAATAAGATTAGCTCCCATCTTTAATGCTTTCGTTCTATTCTCCTGAGAATCTCGGTGGACTTCTATATCTTCCCAGCCATCACCTAAATCACATTCATAATCATAAAAGCAAACTAATCGTCCATTATAAATCAATCCAAATCCTTGAGGGGCTTTATCATCATGCTCATGCACCTTCGGCAAGCCACTGGAAAATTTAAACTTCTGCTGATAAACAGGATGATTAAAAGGCAACTCTACAAAACTTAATTCCGGAAATACTTTTTTCATCTGTGGACGAATAAATTTATCCATTCCATAGTTATCTGATATGTGAAGGAATCCTCCACCCATTAAATACTTTCTTAAGTTGTCCGCTTCCAGTTGCGTGAATACAACATTTCCGTGCCCTGTCATGTGCAAAAATGGGTAATTAAATAAATCAGGACTTCCAACTTCTACTATTGCCTGTTCAGTGTTAATTGTTGTACCTAAATTCTGATTACAAAAAGTGATTAAATTTTTGAGCGATGTTTCAAGATTTGCGTACCAGTCGCCACCGCCATTATACTTAATCAATGCAATTTTAACAGTAGGCTCTGTTGGTGTAGTTGCCGACACGAAAAACACTATCAATAAAAAGTATCCTATAATTTTTTTCATCAGTCAAATTTAGTGTTTTCTTTTATTTTTGATTTAACGCATTGAAAACTGCGCACGCATATACTCCAGCCGTTTCTGTTCGCAAACGCGACTCCCCTAATGAAACAGGAAAATAATTATTACTAATTGCTAATTGAATTTCCTGTTCTGAAAAATCTCCCTCGGGACCTATTAACAACAATACACTTCTATTATTTGCAATTGATTTTCCGAAATCATTTTTGTCTGATGATTCGCAATGCGCAATAAATTTATTTTCGACTGTTGTTGTTTTGATAAATTCTTCGAACTTAACAATGGGATTTAACTTCGGAAACAGAAAATGGTGCGATTGTTTGGCTGCGGAGACAATCACTTTGTTTAATCGTTCTGGCTTTATTTCTTTTCTTTCAGAATATCGACAAAGCAGCGGAGTAATTTCTGCAATACCCATTTCTGTTGCCTTTTCTAAAAACCATTCGAAGCGATCGATATTTTTAGTTGGCGCAATTGCTATGTGCAAATTGGTAGTGGCGGACATTTGAGGAACGTCTTCTGTTATTCGCACTAACGATTTTTTAGCATCTACATTAATTAATTCACCTTTGAATAAATGTCCGAGGCCATCAGTTAAATGAATTATTTCTCCATTACGCATGCGCAATACCTGAGCTGCATGATAGGACTCTTCCTGTGAAAGAATCACTTCACTATTCAAGATTAAATTTTCACAAAAGAATAATTGCATACGAATGAAAAAGGGGCATTATTTCTAACGCCCCTTCTGATTTTTTTATTGTAATTATGCTACTACTGCGGCTGCAGGAGCGGCTGCAAGAATTTCAGGGCTTGCACCATCTGCATACTGAGCAAAGTTCTTAACGAATTTGTTTGCTAATTCATTTGCTGTATGATCGAAGGCTGCTTTATCGGCCCAAGTTAATCGAGGATTTAAAATCTCAGTTGGTACTCCTGAACATGATTTAGGAACACGTAAACGGAAGATTGGAAGCTCTTCAAATTCTACATTATCAAACTCTCCATTTAAAGCTGCTGTAATCATTGCACGCGTGTAACTCAACTTCATACGAGAACCTACACCATAAGAACCACCTGACCATCCTGTATTTACTAACCATACTTTAATTTCAGGATTGTCATTTAATTTCTTTCCTAATAACTCAGCATATTTAGCTGGATGTAAAGGAAGGAATGCTTTTCCGAAGCAAGCAGAGAACGTAGTTGTAGGCTCTGTAATTCCCATTTCAGTTCCAGCAACTTTAGCAGTATAACCAGAGATAAAATGATACATTGCCTGACCATTATCTAAACGGCTGATTGGAGGTAATACTCCGAACGCATCACAAGTTAAGAAGAAAATATTTTTAGGCTTCTTCGCTACTGAAGGCTCAACTGCATTATCGATATGATTGATTGGGTAAGCAACACGTGTATTTTCTGTTTTCGAAATATTATCGTAATCAACGGTACTTGTTCCCTCGTAACACTCGATATTTTCTAATAAAGCTCCGAATTTAATTGCCTTGAAAATTTGTGGTTCTTTCTCTGCAGATAGGTTCACACATTTAGCATAACATCCACCTTCAAAGTTAAATACTGAATCATCACTCCATCCATGCTCATCATCGCCGATTAATCCACGGTTAGGGTCAGCACTTAATGTTGTTTTACCAGTACCTGATAATCCAAAGAATAAAGCCGTATCGCCATCCTTACCAATATTAGCTGAACAATGCATACTTAGCACACCTTTGTGTTGCGGTAACACATAGTTCAAAACAGTAAAGATTCCTTTTTTAATTTCACCTGTATAACCAGTTCCTCCAATTAAAATCATCTTCTTAGTAAAGTTGATGATAGCGAAGTTATGCTGACGAGTTCCATCAATTGCAGGATCTGCATGGAAGCCAGGAGCATTTACGATTGTCCACTCAGGATCAAACGTCATTAATTCATCGTGCGTAGGACGCAAGAACAAATTATTTACGAAAATATTTTGCCATGGGTATTCAGTCACAACGCGAACGTTCAAACGGTAGCGAGGATCAGCACATGCATAGGCATCGCGAACATAAACTTCACGATTTGTTAAATAAGCCTGCATTCTTTGGAAAATATGCTCAAACTTGGCAGCATCAAATTTAATATTGATATCACCCCACCAAACTGTATTTTCTGTTTCTGCATCCACCACACAAAATTTATCTTTGGGCGAACGACCAGTAAACTCACCAGTATCGATTGCCAAAGCGCCAGTATCGGTTAAAGATCCCATGCCTAACATGATAGTCTCTTCTACCAATTCAGCAGGCGTTAAATTCCAATGCGCCAAGGCTACATTTTTTAAACCTAAAGACTCTAATGAGGCATTGGGGTTTTTAGTTCCGTAATTGTTCATATTGGTTTCTGAAAGTTTGTGCAAAGAAAGGGAAAAATCTTACTTGCGTCAATGAAATTCCTTCAATTTTCTTTATTTAAATCGGCTAGGCTTATTCTCTTCAATTTGAACAAGTTGATTACCCTCGAATAGCTTTTTAAGTCCCTTTACAAAGTCAGTTTGCTCATTCAAGTTCAGCTCATTAAGCGAAAATTCGCAATCAAATTCACCTTCACGCCCCCAAGCCAAGGTTCCGTATTTAACCAATTTGCCTGATTTTTCTTTGAAAGAATTAATATATCCATCCAACATGGTCTTACCATTTGGGTCAATTCCGGCACCTATACTGGCAAAAGTCACCACTAATCGTATGCTCTTTTCAGTTGAAGCTGGAGGCATTTCTGTTTGTTTTACTTGTTTGGATTCCTCCACTTCGTTAATGGAGGTTGAACTCGCTTTTCTTGATGAGTGACAGGCAATCGTAAAAAATGTTGCGGCAATTAGTAATGTTCTCATTTCAATTTAGTTGTTTTAACAGCTTGTAAAAATACAAGAATCCAAGCAGTAATCATTAATACTCCACCAATTGGTGTTATCGGACCCAAGAACGAAACGCTTAAACCTGTAAGCGATTGTGTTGAGAGTAAATAAATACTTCCACTAAAAAATACAATACCAAGAATAAAGAAATTCAATATTCGATGCGTCTTTTTATCTGAAATCAACTTATCATTTAAGGTAAGAATCAGTATCACTACTGCATGAATCAGTTGATAACGAACTGCTGTTTCCCAAGCTGTTAATGACTTTGGAGATAATAGCTTTTCAAGTGTATGAGCCCCTAAAGCACCGAAGCAAACCGCAATTGCTGCCAATGCAGCCGCCCATTTGATATAATAATTTTGTTTTTCCATACCTATAAAAAAGGCCTCGTAACGAGGCCTTCGACTTATTTTCTTGATTCGATGTATTCGTTTAATTCCTCGATAGACGATTCAAAAGTAAACAGATCATTCACTTTAAAATAGTTACCTATATCATAAGTGCGCGTATAGCAGTTTTTCGCCATTTCTAATTTGTTAGCTTCAAAAGTAAAGCATCCTAAAAGATCTTTTACTTGATTAGTTAAAAGGCACTGCGATGATACCACCTGCTTCGCAATTGTCAGTTTGGTATCTTCAAATGTTTTTGAATTTACTGTTCTTTTCAAGTCGGAGAAATCATTTGGCGACATAGGAACAGGACAACCAATTGGTCCGTTGTAACCTGGTAAATAAACAACTGGAGCAGGAGCTGGATTATGAGGGTGATTATGTCCTGCGTGATCATCATGATTTCCAGTTGAAGAATGTGTAGTAGTTGTTGTAGCTGAATGAACAGAAGAACTGCTACCCATGTCAGCACCTGAAACATTCAGATTAATACTACCACCCATACCATCGATGTTTATACCCATGTTGATATTTACATTATCGGGATCAGCAGTTCCATTGGTAGTAGTTGTAGTGGTTTGCTGATGCGTCACTACTGTATTTGAATTAGATGATGCAGCAGGATTTGTATTGTAAACAACAACAGTTTGTGTTGGCGGTGTTGATGGCGCCTGATCAAGAGGAACATTGCTCACAAAACGAGTCACATATTCACCCTTGTTATTCTTCTTAATAGAATAAGTTGTTTCCTCTCCCAAAGCTAGATTTACATTAAAGTTTCTCTCTCCTAAAGCCTGATTATCAAAAATCACTTTTAGTTTGTAATACTCTGCATTTAATCCTGTAATTTTAACATTGGTTTCAGGTTTTGAATTTTGTTTAATTCCATTCAAAATTGCTGTAAATTGCTCACCATTTTCAGTAAACAAAATCAAATTAGCTGTTTGTGCATTCGCAATTAATCCGAATGAAACAATAATAGCTAAGGTTAAAATTTTCTTGAACATATTAGTAATTATTTTGAGTTTGCAAATCTATCACTTTCCGATTAATCTTCATAATAATTGAGTTTCATTATAATTTCTAAATTCGCATCAGCATTAAATGTATGAAAACGATTCTTTTACTTGGGGCTGGAAAATCATCCGGAACACTCATCCAATATTTGTTAAATAACTCAAATTCTGATGTTTTTATTTTAAAAGTAGGCGATTTATCATTGTCGGCTGCACTGGCTAAAGTAAACAACCACCCTAATGCTATTGCGTTTGAATTTTCAATCGATAATATTGAACAGCGTGAGTCAGCGATTCAAAATGCAGACTTAGTAATTTCTTTACTCCCTCCTGCTCTGCATATTTTGGCGGCCCGCGATTGTGTTCGCTTTAAAAAGAACTTAGTTACCGCGAGCTATGTATCAGATGAAATTCTCAGTTTACATCAAGATGCCGTTGCTGCAGATATTTTGTTATTGAACGAATGTGGACTAGATCCTGGTATCGATCATATGTCGGCGATGGAAATTATTCATCGAATTAAAAATTTAGGAGGCGAAATAACTTCATTTAAATCATTCACAGGTGGATTAGTAGCTCAAGAATCGAATGATAATCCGTGGGGATATAAATTTACCTGGAACCCACGAAATGTTATTGTTGCAGGACAAGGAACTGCCAAGTATATTTCCAAGGGAGAATATAAATACATTCCTTATCAACGCTTGTTTTCTGAAATCGAAAAAGTAGTTGTTGATGGACAGGGAGAATTTGACGGATATGCCAACCGTGATTCGTTGAGCTACCGAAAGCAATATGGGTTAGATGCTATTCCAACTTTATTGAGAGGGACACTTCGCTATAAAAATTATTGTACTGCCTGGCAGGTATTCGTTACATTAGGACTTACAGATGATTCTTATAAAATAGAAAACTGTGAGAATTTAACTTTTGCTCAAATTGTTGAATCGTTATTACCCTCATTCGTTAAAGGAAATACGGTTGCAGAAAAAGTTGCATACTTATGCGGACTAGATTCCAATGGAGAAATTATGAAAATGATTTCTTACACAGGTGTTTTTGAAAACATTAAAACGAATTTGAAAAACGTTAGTCCTGCGCAAGTTTTGCAATATTTACTAGAGCAAAAATGGGTGCTGAAAGAGGGCGACAAAGACATGATTGTGATGCAGCATATTTTCGAGTATCAGTTAAACGGAGAAACTAAACATTTGACATCATCACTGGTTGTTAAAGGAGATGATACAACCAACACAGCAATGGCAAAAACTGTTGGATTACCATTAGCTATCGCAGCGCGACATATTCTGAAAGGTGATATAAAATTAAAGGGAGTTCAAATTCCAGTAATTCAAGAATTATATCAACCAATCCTAAAAGAATTATCCGAGCTAGGAATTCAATTTACAGAATCAGAAAGCTAAATAAAAATCTTTTATCAAGTTAATGTACTCGGGCGTATATACGCGGCCGTTATCATCAGCCTGAATAACTAGTTCACTTGATTGCAATTCAATTTTGTTTTCTGTGTAAACAAACTCTAACAATACTCGCTTAGGCTCCTTTCCCGTTTTAGTTCTCACTTTAGTACAGCGAGATAACGAAAATCCATTTTCTAATGCAATAGTTACAAATTTTTCTTGCTGATCAGCAGGAAGAATTAGCGAAAGCCTTCCCTCCTCTTTCAACAATCTATTTGCTGCGGTAATTAAGTCTTCATAGGGCAATAACATATCTGCAGAGCGAGCAATATCACGCGATAAATCATCCGAAGAATAATACCCTGTAAAGTACGGTGGATTAGATACTATTAAATCAAATTTTTCATCTGTTTGATAATCCTGAATTTTTGAATGAACAATATTTAGTCGTTCTTTCCAAGGAGATGCATTAAAATTTATTGTGGCTTGATTGCATGCATTTTCTTCTACATCCACCCCAACAATAATTGCATTTGATCGCTGTGTCAGCATTAAAGCAATTAGTCCAGTACCAGTACCAATATCAATAATCCGACTTGCATTATCAGTGGTTGTCCAAGCACCCAACAAAACACCATCAGTCCCAACCTTCATTGAGCAAAGTTCTTGTTGAACTGAGAATTTTTTAAAATTAAAATGGGAGTTGGACATTTATTATAAATTCAGATGTGGTGTAAATTGTCCCATATCGCAATAACGTGTACCAAAAATGCAATATTTGGCACATATCATCCAAACGTGATCGAAATATTGTTCTCAAATACTGCTTGAAAATAAGTGGCTGAAATCAATTACATTACACTAAATCGGAAATGCTAATCAATCATCTGAAATTTTTATCACTGTAATTCAAGCGTTTAAGCATTTTAATAGTACCTTGTATTGCATAGTACTATAAAATTACCTTATGTTTGCACCCATCAACTAAAAAGCATGAGTAATCTAGAAAACACACAACAGCAAATGCGGAAAGGCGTATTGGAGTTTTGCATACTCGGCATTATATCTCAAGGAGAAGTTTATCCTTCTGATATAATTAGCAAACTAAAAGATGCAAAACTAATCGTGGTAGAAGGTACCCTTTACCCGCTTTTAACTCGCTTAAAAAACCAAGGACTTCTTGCCTATAACTGGAAAGAGTCATCCAGCGGACCACCACGAAAATATTATTCGCTTACCCCTATTGGCGAAGAATTTTTTAACTCATTAAATCAAACATGGAATGAATTGGCGCAAGCCGTTAACATGACAACTTCTAAATAATATGAAAAAAACAGTCACTGTAAATATTGGCGGTATCGTATTTCACATCGAAGAAACCGCATACGAACAATTACAAAGTTATTTGTCGAACATAAAAAGTTACTTCACCCTATCGGATGGTCGTGATGAAATTATTCAGGATATTGAAACCAGAATTGCTGAGATGTTTTCTGAAAAAATTTCGAACAGCAGAATGGTTGTTACCGATGCTGATGTAGAAGAAGTGATGAAACAACTGGGTAAGCCTTCGGAGGTTGCTGGAGCCGATGAACAATCATCAGAGAAAGAATCTACAACCCAAGAACGCGCTGAGAAAAAATTATTTCGCGATCCAGATGATAAAATTATTGGAGGTGTATGTAGTGGTGTAGCTCATTATTTCGGAATACAACCTCTTTGGCTTCGTCTATTATTAGTATTCTCCGTAATCTACTTTGGAGCAGGACTTTTACTATATATCATCTTATGGATTGTAATTCCGAAAGCTAATAATGCTTCTCAGAAATTATCTATGAAAGGTAAACCAATTAACCTCGACACAATCAAAGAAACCATTGAAGAAGATGTCAATGATCTAACTGAAAGAGTAAAAGGCAAAAAGCCTTTATTTCAAAAAGGTACAACTCGCCTTGCAAGATTTGTTGAAGATGTAATTTCAGTTATCCTGCAAATTCTAACGTTCATTGCTAAGTTTATTGGAGCCGTAGTTTCAATCATCTTATTCATTTTATTATTTGGATTAATGATGGGACTATTAGGAATAACCGGTGCATTAGGTGATGCTAACATACCTGTATTCCTGAGCAATTTTGTTTTATCATCTACACAAATGTTTATTGCAATCACAGGAATAGCATTGCTAATTGGCATCCCTCTCCTACTCCTTTTATACAGAGCGCTGCGATACTTATTTAATATCCGAAAAGAACCAAGTCAAGTACGAACTACAGCTGGTGTTTTATGGATTATTGGATTTATTCTCTTATCATACATAACAATTACTGTCAGTAAAAATTTTGGATCAAAACAAACTGCCATTGTTACGATGCCAATACAACAACCTAAAGGTGATACACTCTACCTTAATGATGTATTGATTAATGAAAACACTTCTGATATTTTTATTGGTGTAAGTGGAAACAACAATAATTTCAATATTGTTTCGAATCAGGATACGGCATCCTTAACATTA
>CAMBYJ010000017.1 GCA_945872015.1 Chitinophaga pinensis
AAGCAGAAAATTGCTGATGGCAACTACCACATGAAATTGTACTATCTAACGATAAGATTGGGTCATAGAACAACTTCTTACCCAAACTAAATCCATAATAGTTTATAGGATTGTTTACTAACTGACCAGAAGTAGCTGGAAATCCATCGGGGTGATAAAAAAGAGGTTGCGTTACAGGAGGATCAACGTCAGGAACACATGCCTGGATTGAAATAATCAATGCAACAACAACTACAAATTTAATTTTCAGATTTACTTTCATGAATTATTAATAAGAGGAGCTCCAATTAATTAAAGCTCATCTGAAACAAATAACTTATAATGGATCGTTATGGATATGGTCAAATTTAAACATATCCACATAATTATCCGCCATATTTGAAGATGATGGACTAGGTGTCATAATAAAAGAACCATTTGCAATAGAAATGTTGCTTGGGTTTTTGAATATTTCTAGAACGTCGGTACTGATATGAATTTCCGCTTCACGTTTTCCACCATCAACAACCAATACAGAAGGTGTAAAATCAATAGACGTTGTTCTAAGTCCGCTATGAGGCCACTTATATCCACCAATATGGTATGTGTATGAACTATTTGATGAAGCAGACGACTGGCCTTCAAGTTTCATAAAAATGTAGCCCGTTGACCAACTCCAAAACATTCCATTAGCTGGATCAAGTGCGCCAGTTTGTGAACCAGAAACGTTTCGAGTACTATCAACACCTATTAAGTATTCAATACCTGTGTATTTTCCACCTGGAATATTGGCCATATTTACTTTTAACGAATTGGTATCATTAGCATCGATTAAAAAATAAGAGTTCGGTACTTCGTATTTAGTCCCATCATCTTTAATCAGTTTTACATTAGAAACATAGTATTTAAAAAGTTCAACATTAAATGTTTCACCAGCTGAATTAACATAATTAGTCGCTCCCGAAGCATCTAAGGCAACTGTTCCAGCAATATTCATAAACTCCAAGCTAACATCGCCAGAGTTATAGGTCGTTGGACCACTATTAGAAGGAGGGGTTGTTTCATCATCATCGCAAGAAACAATGTTGATTGCAACAAAGGCAATCATAAAGAGACTTAATATTTTATTTTTCATACTTTGTTTTTTTATTTACCGATTAATTTATGATTTTGTAACAAGAAATACTTTTAAATAAGACTAGTGTTTAATAACCATTTTTATTACTATAAGTTATTTGCTCATTAAGGCATCTTGATTATACAACAAACACGAATATTCATTAAACGAATCATTTTTACTTCCATCAAATATATCTATAACGTATGACGAATTAGAATGTTTTTTATTTTTAAAAAACATGACATTAATCCGACCTTTCTAGTTTACTTTAACAAAGGAGAACATGTCCTTGTAATTATCTGCAACAATTGGAGGTAAAAGACCAGGAGAAACCACCACAGGAGCATCTGAAATACTCCAATCAGATGGATTTTTAAAGAACTCCTGAACATCTATCTTTATTTGAATTTGAGTATTCAACGACTTATTAACTTCAATTGTTTGTCCGTTAAAATAAACTGTAGACCATCTTAAAGAATTAGTACCATCATAATCGTGATACCCGCTTATATGGTATGAGAATGAGCTATCAGAACCAGCCAACGGACAACGTCCTTCCATTTTTACAAAGACATATCCTGTTGTCCAGCTCCAAACCATTCCGTTACTCGGATCAAGCGCTCCACCTTGAACTCCTTTTGCAAGTGTTACGCTATCCACTCCAATCATAAACTCTATTCCTATGTATTTACCTGCTGCCACTTTGTTTAATTTATTCAATAGCGATAATGGATTTTCAGCATCCATCAACCAATAGGTTTCGGGAAGGTAGTATCGAGAACTATCCGGCTTGATAAGACGAATGTTAGATAAGTAATATTTGAACCTATTAACAGAATATTCTTCTCCTAATGAGTTGAAGTAACTTGTATTCCCCGTTATATCCAAATCCTGGGTATCCACTTTATTTACAAATTCAACATTCAAAGTTCCTGGCAAACTTGTATCGGCATTAGGAACTGACTCTTCCTTTTTACAGGCATTTAAAACAGTCAAGACCATTAATGCAATTACAATATAGTTGTACTTTTTCATTCTATTTATCTTATCAAAGTTAATACATCTCTTTTTCTAAAACTATCACTTCCATCAAACTTATAACGTACTGTATAGCCGTAAATCCCAATTTGAGAGGGAATTCCATCCACCATTCCATCCCACCCTTTTGATATATCATCTGTTTTAAATACAACTTGTCCCATGCGGTTAAATATCGTCAATTGGTATTCAGAAACGTCATTACCATAACCCATAAAAACATCATTGACTCCATCTTCATCAGGGCTAAATGCAGAAGGAAACCAAACATAATTTCCACATCCTACAACTATTTGACCTGAATCAATCGCAGTACATCCTGCAGCATTTTCAACTAGCACAGAATAAATCCCTGAATCCGAAGCAACAATAAATGAAGATGTATCGCCTGTGCTCCATAAATATTTTGTAAAATTTCCAGCATTTAATTTAACGGCATCACCGGGGCAAATCTTTATCAAATCTCCAATATTTACTTTCGGGTTAGCATCTGGCCCTGCTCCGATTGTAAACGGCAAAGTTACCTCACAACTATTAGTTGTAGCTGCTATTGTAACACTATAGTTACCTGCCGCCAAATTACTGACAGTGCTTCCCGACCCGCTTGCAGGATTCCAGTTAATAGTTGGATTAGCTACTAAACTAACAGTGGCCGTAGCCGTACCATTCGTATCATCTATACATGTTACATCGGTAGCTATTACATTTAAATCAGGTATTACAACCTGCTTTGTTACTGTTCGTGTTCCAATGCAAGGATAAGTAATTGTTAATACAACATCATACTGACTTGCTCCAGAAAAAGCATGATCTACACTCAGTCCATTTGCATTATTACTTGAAGAGTTTGCATCATCGAAGTTCCAAGAATATGCAGAAGGGCAATCTGTAGATGTAGCATCAAATACAACATTCCCATTTCCAGCACATGTAAAATTAAAATCGAATGTTGGTTCTTGAATTTCTCCTATGTAAACCTGATCGAATGCTATTCCATCATAACTATTACAGGAAGTTCCAGAGCCAAAAATAAAACGAAATTTAACAGTAGGATTGCCTGCTAAAAAACTCAAACAATGAGAAGCTTCCACCCATTGACCACTGCCATTACCGCCTAAGCATCCACCCGAGTTGTTTTGTAAATTACCCGACCAACCGTGCGTTGGCGAAGCAAGCCCGCCGAGGTTAGTAATACTTGAACTATTGAACCAATTTTTATTATAACAATCATCGGGGTCATTTGCGTTCCCAACATTCGACCATGTTTGTCCATTATTAATTGAAAACTGAAAGCTACCTCCGTCATATTGTCGTTCGGTATCCCAGAAAATAGAAAATTTAATAATCGGATTATTCAAATTTGTAAAATCAAAACAAGGACTTTCCACAAATGACTTTTGTCCTCCGTTGTAAGAATTACCAGATAAATTGCCACTTATCCAGCACTTACTTCCTGATGATGCTGAGCTTATAGTTGATTTGGTTGGCGTACCCCATGCCCAATCGCTATTATTTCCACCCGCAGTCCAATTACCATTTGAAATTTCGAAATCCTCGTTATATGGGAAAGTACTTATGCACTGGCCGAAAGAATCAGAAGCGAAAAACAATACTATCAGCACCAATAAAACTGGCCTAAAAGACTGCGCTATTTTCGAAAACATCATATTGCGAATTTACAACATTCCTTAACGCTATTATAATGGGCAAAATCATGATAAGTTTTTTTTACAATACTGTGAATATCAGAATAAGTCATTATTTTTACAGCAAACCTAAAAAAACTTTCTATGAAAAAACTACTACAATTCTTACTTGTATTAACGTTGCCAGCTTTATGCTTTCATGGAGCAATGGCGCAACGCTATTTGTCGCCAATATTCCCATCGGCATCTATTACTCCTGATGTTGTTTATGCTAACAATATTCAAGTTTTAACTGGTACCCCTACTGCAGTTGACCTTAAACTTGATGTTTATCAACCTGCTGGTGCGGTAGATCCTTTATCACAGCGCCCTTTAGTAATCATTTTACATACAGGTAGCTTTTTACCTCCTGTAATTAATGGTTCACCTAATGGTGGCAAAAGAGACAGTAACATTGTTTTCACTTGTACTGAACTTGCTAAACGCGGTTATGTTGCAGCTGCTGTTGCTTATCGTTTAGGATGGAATCCCGCAGCTACAGGTGCCGCTGGTCAAGATATTAGAACAGGAACATTATTACAAGCTGTTTACCGTGCAATGCAAGATGCAAGATCAAGCGTTCGTTTCTTTAAAGCAAACGCTTCAACTTACGGAATTGATACTACTAAAATTATTATGGGTGGTTACGGAAGCGGTGGTTATGTAGCATTAGCTTGCGCATCTGTAGACAAAACTCAAGAAATCAACTTACCTAAGTTCCTTGCCCAAACTACGAATGCAACTTATGGTTTTGCCGCAGGTCAGAGCTATGTAAATCAAGCATTAATTGGCGATTTTCAAGGATTTGGTGGAATTCCACAATTAAATAATCCTAATAACAATCCTGGTTATTCATCAGATGTTGATTTCGTATTCAACATGGGTGGTGCATTAGGTGATTCATCTTGGTTAGAAGCTGGTGATTGTCCTATTGTAGGTTTTCATGTAGTTAGTGACCCTTTTGCACCTTATGGAAATGGAGCGGTTATCGTTCCTACTACAGGTGACTTTGTTGTTGATGTATCAGGAAGTGCAATCGTAGCTCAAAAGTCATTAGCACTTGGCAATAATAATTGTATGGTTAACGCAAACTTTAACGATCCACTTTCTTTATTGGCTGCTTCACAAAATGGTGGTATTGAAGGATTATATCCATTCTATACAGCAACAAATCCTCAATCAGGTCCGTGGGATTGGTATGACTCAACAACAACTGTTGCAGTTGCACAATTCTTAGGTTACCCTGCTGCTCAAGGTACTGCTGTTTATCAAAATGCATTATTAACTAACCCTGATATGTCGAAAGCAAAAGCAATCGCTTATATCGACACAATTATGAATTATGTTAATCCTCGTATCGTATCATGCTTAAGCTTAACAACAGGAATTAACTATATGGAGAATCTTTCTTCTAATGTTAAAGTTAGTCCTAATCCTGCATTATCATCAACAACTATTTTTGCAGATATGTTAGCTGGAGACATCAGAAACGTTAGAGTTTATGATATTTTAGGAAACTTAGTATTCAATGTTGAAGGCGTTAATAATCGTCAGTTTACAATTGAAAGAAATAAATTGGATGCAGGTGTTTACATTATTCGAACAACATTCGATAAAGGTGAAGCAACTGGAAAATTAATTTTCAATTAATCAATAAAACTATTACAAGAGCCGTTACTTAGTAGCGGCTCTTTTTATTTAAAGGTATGTGTAAAATCAAAATTCTACTTCTCAACTTAATGCTCGCATTTGCGACATTGACTTCATCTGCACAGAAATTAACTTATAAGGTTAAAGTGGATGGAAAAGAAAGCGGGACTCTTATTGCAAATAAATCAGGCAAGAAAAATAACTATACCTATACCATACAATCCAACATTAAAACAACTATGCTTTTCAGTGTTGAATTAAAATATGATTTGAAATCAATTGTAGAAAATGGAAAGTTAAAATCATCAAGATTAGTACAGCTAATTAACGGTGTAAAACAAACGGATAATACTACCACACAAAAAGGAAGTGGTTACGTTTTTAAGGACAAATCAGGAGAAGAAAAAACAATCAGTAGCAACATAACGATTATAGTGCCTGAATTATATTTTTCCGAGCCCAAGAACCAGAAAGCAATTTGGTCCGACAATCATGGCAAATTTTTATCGATTAAAAAAGAAGGGGATTCGTATATATTAGATACTGGTGATGGCCAAAACAGTACTTATAACTATTTGAAAGGGATTTGTAAAAAAGTAGAATCAACACAGGCTTTTTCTAATATTACCTTCGAATTAGTTAAATAACTGATTATTTTTTTCGCATTTTTGCAACATGAAAAAGAGAATTGGCCTTTTTGTTTTTTGTTGCATTATAAGCACTCGTTTATTTGCACAAATTAACACTACGCAATTCGGATTTTGTTACCGCCCCATCTTTTCGAGCAGTTATTTTAGAACAGGTCCTAAAGATTTTGACGATAATCAAATATCATACACGCTATCACAATCTTCTGGATATAGTACTGGCGCATTAATTAGAAGAGGCGTTACTAAAAAACTAACTATTGAATCGGGTATCCTTTATGTAAAACGCAACTACGATTTAACTCTTAGGGACACAACGTTTATTTCCCAGAGCGACTTCTCAATAGTAGGATATGAAATTCCATTAAGCGCATTAATCTATATTCAGCTCGATCAAAAAATTTGGATGAGTGCTGCTATGGGAGGCTCAATCGATATTTTTCCTTCTGATGTTTTTACCTACCTTCCATCGTTTATGCTGCAATACTCAGCAAGAAAAAGTAAAATTAATTCAGGTGTTTTGGCCAACATCGGATTGGAATATCGTAATGGTAAAAAGGGAACTTATTATATCGGAGCAAGCTATCATCGTTCACTATCTACTATCTACAATACATTGGTGGAATATTATCCAAAACGTGATTTTACATTACTACCCACTTCAACAGGAAGAACAACTCTACAAGGAGATTACTTAACCATCGACCTTCGTTTTTACTTTCATGAAAGTCCGGATAAAAAATCAAGAAAGAAGTAATTAGAAATAAAGAATTTCGCCGTTTATCTTTCCATTATTTTTTAATCTAATAGCAGGCATTGGAAATTTCAAAAAGCCAAATGTTTCTTTCAAAATATTGAAAGCCTTATACCTCGATTTAATTTTGGTAATGTCAATATCAGGTGATAAAATAAAATAATGGACCCGTTCAAATTGCGGTATTTCATTACCGTTATATGTTAGTCTATTTGTTGTTGCACCTGTCATACCTCTTGCGTTATAACCAACAGCCAAATTAAGCCAAGATGGAAATTTTTTATCGCGAAAAAACAAGTCTTTCATATTAAATGAAAGCCAGTATGTTTGACCATTATAATCTTTGAAAACACGCTGCAGATTATTATCACCAAGCAGCGAAGGATTGTATGCTGCAAACTTTGTAGCATGATATGATAACTTGTATTTAATCCGTTGTTCTTTCCATTTCACAGCTTGAAAATAATACATAGACGAACCAATTGTATTGGCCACCATATCGCCAGGAGAGAATCCCCATTGGCTACTATAACCATCGAACATTTCAATCGTAAATTGAAACCCGAAGCCTGTTAAAGCGCCGAGCAACGCAGCCTTCTTTTGATCATAACCTGCAAATTGATAAAGCTGACCTGTCCAATTGGAAATATAGTATGCAGAACCAACATGTCCGAGCTTATCCTGCATTTGCCATTCGTGGTTATCATTAAAAAAATGAAACGACGACTGAGGATAATCTTTATACCAGACTTGATATAACCCTATCATTCCCGCAGTATAGGCAACACCACTGGTCGTCCATAAAGCTACCTTACGATGATGATAATTAATTGAATCGTGTTGAGCCTTACCGATTGTAACATAAAACGAAAGCACCATAAAAATCATGATGCTTTTCGAGTTTATTACATTTCGTATAGCCATTACGTTAGTTTAACAATGTATCTTTTGCGGCATTTAAAATAGCGAAAGCAGACTCGCGAGAATTCGACTCTGCATAGGTACGCAATACAGGTTCTGTTCCTGAAGCACGAATCATTAACCAATCGCCATTCTCAAAGAAATATTTATATCCGTCTAGGTCGTCTGTTCTTACTATTTTATATTCACCAAAGGCTTTATAATTTGACGCTAAACAATTTTTCAGAATAGACTGTTTTAATTCTTCTTTTAAATGCAAATCGTTTCTTTCAAATGAAAACGGACCAACTATTTCATATACTTCATTAATCAAATCATTCAGCGTTTTTCCACTTTTCGCCATAAATTCCCATAGCGTTAATCCCATCCAAATACCATCACGTTCAGGGATATGTCCTTTAATTGCTATACCACCGGATTCTTCGCCACCTAAAAGCACATCTTCCTTTATCATAATTTCTGCAATGTACTTAAATCCGATTTTCACTGTTTCCATCTCAATTCCGTAGTGCGCACAAAGCTTTGCTACTTTAGGAGTTGTTGAGAAAGCAGTTACAACTTTACCTCTCATTCCTTTGTATTTATAAAGGTAATGTATCAACAATAAAATAATATGATGAGAATCAACGAAATTGCCTTTAGAATCATAGAATCCGATACGATCAGCATCGCCATCAGTTACTAATCCGGAGTCGATGTTCTTTGAATTTTTAATTAGCTCAGAAAACTCAGTAAGGTTTTTATGAATTGGCTCTGGTGCTTGTCCCATGAAAGAAGGATTATAATCACAATGCAATTTCGTAATATCTGGAAGCATACGTTTAATCACATTTTGTCCCGCACCATACATCGCATCATATGCTAAATGAAGTCCGCTATTCTTAATCAGATTCATATCAAAATTTGCCTCCACATGATTGCAATACATTGTTTCTAAATCGATGTAGGAAAGTAAACCATCAGATTGTAATTTATCTAATTCAATCTTAGAATAATCGATACTGCATTTCTCAGGAATTAAATCTTCAATTTCGGCAACATGTTGCGGCAATAATGGACCACCAAATGATCCTTTTAATTTAAATCCGTTGTATTCAGGAGGATTATGACTTGCAGTTATAATAATACCTAAATCTTTATTTTCTTTAACGGTCCCTAACGATACCATTGGTGTAGATACAAATCCTTTTGACATTGTTACAGCAACGCCCTTTGTACACATTACTTTTGCAATTGTATTACAAAATAGTTCACCCGCAAATCGGCAATCATGCCCTAGAATAATTGCAGGATTGCTTTTTTGATTTAATAACCACAATGCTGTTCCTTCAGCTACACGAGCAACATTTTCAACTGTAAAGTCTTCTGCGATAATCGCTCTCCAACCATCTGTTCCAAATTTTATTTTCGACATTTTTAATATTGATTAATAAAGTTCTACGAAATTAATAAGATTGTTCCATTTGTGTGATAACAAACCTTTTTGATATTTAATTGATTTTTCTATTGGAATAACATCTGAATTCACTTTAACTATGAGATATAAAAAGTTTTTCTGTTGAATATAATCTAGCCAATTTTGATCATTAATAGTAAAATCCCAATTCACTAAGTTGTCCATGTAGATAGAGTCAATAACAACACTATCGATACTTACAGACATCCATAAAGGATTACTTTTGATACCAGTCACACTTTTTTTCCATATTTCAGCAAACGATACTGATGAAATTTCCCATGTGCCATTTTGAAGAATCTCCTCTGCATTTTTACCTGATAAATTATACAACACTTCAAGATTTTCATGAAAATAAGTCGACAAAGCATTAATAAAATCTCGTGAGGCCTGTGCTTTGGTGCCTGTCAATTTTTCAGACGCCGAGAGTGTCCACTCAATATATTTAGACTCTACAGAATCTTTCGAATTGGGATCAACATTAAAATCATTCAATCCAATAAAATCATCTTTCAGCAATTTAGAATCAGTAATATTATTAATAACCTTATCATCAAATTGCAAAATCTGATAATTGTATTTTTTCTTGTTCAGATAATTGTTAAGATTTAGATAACAATCTCCATTTGCATTTATCAAAGGAGATGAAGTAGCAATGGTGTTTTTCAACGTTTCATATTCAACATAACCAAAAACAACAGCATCTCCATTTTCTAGTTTACTCGAAAATAAAAAACCTTGTGTCACACTTTTAAGCTTTTTCTTTTCGTAATTCCATACATCATAAATATAAATTAATTGTTGGTCAATAAAATTTAAACCTGATGATTTTTCAATCTGCTTTAATGAATTAAACGAAATAGCTACTTCCTTCTTTGGCGAGTCCCAAAGCTGTACTTTTCCTTCTCTAATAGCGGCATATGCAACTTTTGTGATTTCATTAACTACATTAACTCCCAAAGTATCCTCTTGCTCATCTGCTTTTACTCTAAGAATAACCGACTTTTGCGAAAAGCAAAATTGCGAAAGCACTAAAAAAACCAAAAGTGATAAAAACTTTTTTTGCATGCTATTATTTTTTTGTGGTATTCCACGTTTTGTAAACATCCTGTTGCTTGGGTCTGTTTTCAGGAACAGCTCTAAGCGGCTCACATTCTTTAAGTGTCATATGTAATTCAGATGGTAACTGCTGATACAAAGCCGTCCCTTTCGTTTTCCATTCAATCATCTCGTCCGACATTTCTTTTACAATCTTAGCTGGATTACCAACAGCAATACTTCTTTCAGGAATCATCATTCCTTCAGGAACAAAACAAAGGGCACCAACAATTGAATTTTTACTAATTACTACTCTATCCATTACAACCGCATTCATGCCAACTAAAACATTCTCTCCAATTTCGGCTCCATGAATGATTGCTCCATGTCCGATGTGCGCACCTTTTCTCAAAATCACTTGTTGCCCTGGGAACATATGCAACGTGCAATTCTCTTGTACATTACATCCATCTTCAATAATTATTTCACCCCAGTCGCCTCGCACTGCAGCACCCGGAGCAATATAAACATCCTTACCTATAATCACATTACCTGTAACTATCGCTAACGGATGTACGAAAGATGACTCATGCACTACAGGAATGTATCCGTTGAATTCGTAAATTGCCATAACTAGGTTTGAATCACTCCAACATTATACGGTTTTTCAATTGGCGAATGGTTAGCCATTTCAATCCCCATTGATATCCACTTGCGTGTATCTAAGGGGTCAATAATTGCATCAACCCACATACGCGAAGCTGCATAGTAAGGAGATGTTTGTTCATTGTATCGTTCTGTAATTGTTTTAAGTAAAGTTTTTTCTTCTTCTTCGGAGACTTCTTTTCCTTGCGCCTTCATTGTTGATGTCTGAATCTGCAATAATGTTTTAGCAGCAGAAGCTCCGCTCATCACTGCTAATTGCGAATTAGGCCAAGAAACAATTAAACGAGGATCGTAGGCTTTACCACACATCGCATAATTTCCAGCACCGTAAGAGTTCCCTGCAATAATGGTAAATTTTGGCACCACAGAATTCGACATGGCATTAACCATTTTAGCTCCGTCTTTAATAATTCCTCCGTGCTCACTTCTTGATCCCACCATAAATCCTGTCACATCCTGAATAAACACCAAAGGAATTTTTCGTTGATTGCAATTCATGATAAAACGAGCTGCTTTATCAGCACTATCACTGTAAATTACACCACCAAACTGCATCTCGCCTTTTTTACTCTTAACTACTTTTCTTTGATTAGCAACTATTCCTACAGCCCAACCTTCAATACGTGCATAACCACATAAAATAGACTGACCATATTTTTCCTTGTATTCATCGAACTCACTGTTATCAACTAAACGCGCAATAACTTCTCGCATTTCATATTGCTTATCTCGTGCATCAGGAATAATTCCGTAAATATCTTTTTCGTTTTTTGCAGGAGGCATAGATTCCTTACGATCAAAACCTGCATTAGGCAACTTACCTAACTTATCCATCACACGACGAATATATTCTAAGCACGATTGATCATCAGGAAATTTATTATCAGTAACACCTGAAATTTCACATTGAGTTGTTGCGCCTCCCAAAGTTTCATTGTCAACATCCTCGCCTATAGCAGATTTCACTAGGTATGATCCAGCTAAAAATACAGAACCCGTTTTATCAACTATCATCGCTTCATCACTCATAATAGGAAGATAAGCACCACCTGCAACACAAGAACCCATGATTGCTGCAATCTGAATAATTCCCATGCTGCTCATGATTGCATTATTTCTGAATATTCTTCCAAAATGTTCTTTATCAGGAAAAATTTCATCTTGCATGGGTAGATATACACCAGCACTATCTACTAGATAAATTATTGGTAATTTGTTTTCGATGGAAATTTCCTGAGCTCTTAAATTCTTCTTTGCTGTCATTGGAAACCAAGCTCCGGCTTTTACAGTAGCATCATTGGCAACAACGATACATTGACGACCAGAAACATATCCTATAACGACTACCACCCCCGCTGATGGACAACCGCCTTGTTCTGCATACATTCCTTCTGCAGCAAAAGCCCCTACCTCAATTTGTGGTTTATCCTTATCAAGTAGATAGTTGATACGTTCACGAGCCAACAGTTTTCCTTTTTCATGTTGCTTGGCAGCATTCTTTTTTCCTCCACCTTCAGCAACTTTAGCTAAGCGTTGTTTTAAATTACTTACAAGGGTCTTATTGTAATCTTCGTTTTTGTTAAACTCTAAATTTTCTGCCATAACTAAACTCTAAACTTTTTACGCTCGCAAAGATAAGTCTTAAACGAGTATGATAACAACGGATTTATTCAATTAATTCACAGCATAAAGGTGAATTATTCGACTGATATCTCTTCGGATGGATCCCAAAAACAACGAGCAAATTCTTGAATTTGGTCGTCGACAACTTGAACACCTTCGTCTTTCAAACGATTTTCCATTTCATTAGGTTCAAGAAAGTGATTTTTACCAGATAACAGTCCTAATCGATTAACTACTCTGTGGGCAGGCACGGGAGGTAGTACCTCATGACACGCATTCATTGCCCAGCCTACCATGCGAGCTGATTTTGCAACACCTAAGTATTTTGCAATAGCTCCGTAGCTCGTAACTCTTCCTTTCGGAATCATTCGAACCACAGCATATACATCTTCGAAAAAGGAAAACTTGTCTTTCATTGCGCAAATTTAAATTAGTTCTTAAAAAACACTTCGTCGCGTAAAAATAATCACATGTAACATAAATCATCTGATTCAGTTAAAAACCCTTCAAAAAAATATAGCACAATCTACGAAATCATTGATTAAGCAGATTATATTTGCACCACTATAAATTCTATGAATATAAAAATTACATTACCCGATAATTCAGTGCGCGAGTATCCGAAAAGATCTACTGCAATGGATATTGCTAAATCAATTAGTGAAGGTTTAGCAAGAAACGTTTTAGCTGCTAAAATCAATGGAGAAGTTCGCGATTTGTCGAGACCAATCAACGAAGATGCATCATTACAGCTTCTGACATGGAACGATGCTGAAGGTAAAAGTACCATGTGGCATTCATCAGCCCATTTGATGGCAGAGGCTTTGGAAAGTTTTTATCCAGGAATTAAATTTTGGGTCGGACCATCTGTTCAGAATGGATTTTACTATGATGTAGACTTTTGTGGTCAGGCTTTTTCTGCGGATGATTTAAAAAAAATCGAAGATAAAATGGCTGAGCTGGCAAAGCAAAGTAATGTTTTCGAAAGGAAAGAAATTTCTAAATCAGATGCTACAGCATACTTTTCAGAAAGAGATGATCAATACAAACTGGATTTGTTAAGTGGTTTAGAAGATGGAACAATTTCGCTCTATACTCAAGGTAATTTCACCGACTTATGTCGTGGACCACATATTCCTCATACGGGCTACATCAAAGCAATTAAATTAACTAACGTTGCTGGAGCTTATTGGAAAAACGATTCAAGCAATCCCCAGTTAACACGTATCTACGGGATCACATTCCCGAAGAAATCAGAATTAGATGAGTACGTTGCGATGTTGGAAGAAGCGAAGAAACGTGACCATCGTAAAATTGGTAAGGAGATGGAGATTTTTACGTTTGATGACGATGTAGGTCCAGGATTACCACTATGGTTACCAAATGGAGGTGTATTAATTGAAGAATTAGAAAAGCTTGCTAAAAAGACAGAGAACAAGGCTGGATATAGCCGTGTTCGTACGCCTCACCTGGCAAAGGAAAATATGTACAAGACTTCGGGGCACTTACCGTACTACGAAGAAAGTATGTTCCCTGCGATGGATTTGGATGGTGAGAAATATTATTTAAAGGCGATGAATTGTCCTCATCACCACAAAATATTTAAGGAATTAAATCCAAGTTACAGAGATTTGCCAATCCGTTTAGCTGAATACGGTACTTGTTACCGTTACGAGCAAAGTGGGGAGTTATTTGGACTAATGCGTGTACGTTCATTGCAAATGAATGATGCTCATATCTACTGTACTAAAGAGCAATTCTCAGATGAGTTTAATGCGGTAAATGAGATGTATTTGAAATATTTCAGAGTATTCGGAATTGAAAAATATGTGATGCGTTTCTCGACACATGCCCCTGAGAAATTGGGTAAAAAATATGTGGATAATCCTGAGTTGTGGAAACAGACAGAAGACATGGTTCGTCAGGTATTGATAGATTCAAAGATTCCGTACATTGAAGTTCCTGATGAGGGAGCTTTCTATGGACCTAAGATAGACGTTCAGGTATGGAGTGCTATTGGAAGAGAGTTCACTTTGGCTACAAACCAGGTTGACTTTGCGGTGCCTGCTCGTTTTGGGTTGACATTCCGTAACTCGAACAATGAAATGGAAACACCAATCTGTATTCACAGAGCGCCTCTAGGGACACATGAGCGCTTTATTGGGTTCTTGATTGAGCATTTTGCGGGTAATTTCCCACTTTGGTTAGCACCACAGCAGGTTTCTATCCTACCAATATCAGAGAAATTCAACGGATATGCAAAAAAAGTTTTACAATTGCTAAGAAATTCCGATATTCGCGGGCTCGTTGATGACCGAGATGAAAAGATTGGTAAGAAAATCCGTGATGCAGAAATTAAGAAAGTCCCTTATATGCTGATTATCGGAGAGAAGGAAGAGGCAGAAGGAACCGTTTCAATTCGTCAGCATGGTAAAGGAGATCAGGGAAGTATGAGTGTGCAAGAGTTAACTGATCGAATCACTAAGGAAATTAACGATATGCTAAATGCATAATTTGGAGTGTATTAATTTAAAATTTTACAGTTATAGCAACATCATTTAATCGTCCGTGGAACCGCGGACCGGTAAAAAAAGAAGCAGAGCATCGCATCAACGATAAAATTCGTGCATCGCGTGTTCGTTTAGTTGGAGAAGCAGGCGAGCCAATCGTAGTTTCTATTGAAGAGGCCTTGAAGCTTGCAGAAGACAAGGGGCTAGATTTAGTTGAAATTGCTGCTCAGGCTGACCCTCCAGTATGTAAAATTGTAGATTATCAAAAGTTCTTATACGAGCGAAAGAAGAAAGAAAAAGAATCAAAGGCTAAAGCTGCAAAGCAAGTAATGAAAGAAGTGCGATTTGGTCCAAATACCGATGAACACGATTTCAATTTCAAAGTTAAGCACGCTATGAAGTTCTTAGAAGAAGGGGCAAAAGTAAAAGCTTATGTTCATTTCAGAGGTAGAGCAATTGCATACAAAGAGAAAGGAGAAATTATCCTTTTAAAATTTGCTCAAGAACTTCAGGAATATGGCAAAGTAG
>CAMBYJ010000018.1 GCA_945872015.1 Chitinophaga pinensis
AATATTAATCACCAAACCTTCGTTTAAAGATGGTCGTACGTAATTATTAATTTTCGCGCCTTCAGCAAATGAACGTAAACAATCGGCTTGTGCAATTTGATATGCATTTTGTTGCAAGGCCTGTATATACAACATTGTTGAATTTAATATTTCATCGTAGAGTTTAATTTCAATATCGAGTATTTTTCCTTCAGCACCCAAAATTGTTTCTTCATACACTTTCAACTCTTCCGTGATATATCGCTCTGCATTGGTTAATGTTTGCTTTCTAATCCAACCTTCGGGCACCTTCGATTTATGCGCATTGGTGACTTCAATATAATATCCAAAAACATTATTGTAAGCAACCTTCAACGAAGTAATTCCCGTACGCTCACTTTCTTCTCGTTGAATTTTCAATAAATAATCTTTCCCTTCCGAAGATATTTTTCGTAACGCATCTAACTCCGACGAATATCCGTCTTTTATAAATCCTCCTTTAGCAGCAACCGCAGGCGCTTCATCGGAAATTGATTCATCTAGCATTTTAAAAAGCTGCACGCAGGGATTTATCAAATCACCCACCTTTTGCAAAGCCTTATTATTGCTTGAAGCTAATTCGTTTTTAAGAGGTGATAATAATGCAACGCCTCTTTTCAACTGAACCGCTTCGCGAGGAGTAAGTTTTTTTATTGCAATTCGCGACGACAAACGTTCGAGATCACCAATCGATTTTAAAATCTGTTCAATTCTCAAACTAAATTCTTCCTGCTCAAAAAAACTTGACACGACCTCATGACGTTCATTAATTGCATGAATATTTTTCAAAGGCATCAATAACCATCGGCGCAACAAACGAGCGCCCATAGGCGATACCGTATGGTCCATTACATCCAACAAGGTCGTTGCCTTTTCATGAGGTGATGAAATAATTTCAAGATTACGAATGGTAAATCGATCGAGCCATACAAATTGATCTTCGTCGATACGAGCGATGGACTTTATATGACTCAGTGATACTTGTTGCGTTTGCTGAACATAATGCAAGGCGGCACCAGCTGCAATTGTTGCTGCAATTAAATCTTGAATACCAAATCCTTTTAGCGATGTAGTATTAAGCTGCTTTAACAATAGTTCTTCGGTGTATGGTTGCTGAAAAACCCACTCATCGAGCGTATAGATATAAAACTTGTTACCTAAGCGATCTTTTAATGCTTGTTGATCTTTGCGCGAAACCAAAACTTCGGTAGGCGAAAAACTTTGAATTAACTTATCAATGTATTCCCAATATCCTTCAGCCGCAAAATACTCTCCCGTCGAAACATCCAGAATGGATAATCCAATTAGATTTTCTGATTGAAAATAAACAGCAGCTAAAAAGTTATTCGACTTGTAATCTAAAATCTTGTCGCTAAAAGCAGTTCCTGGAGTAACTACTTCCGTCACACCTCGCTTAACAATTGTCTTTGTCATCTTCGGATCTTCTAGCTGATCGCATATAGCAACACGTAATCCTGCTCGTACTAACTTCGGAAGATATGTTTCAAGCGAATGATGAGGAAAACCTGCTAGATCCATTTCTGAAGCAGCACCATTACTACGCTTTGTTAAAACGATTCCTAACACCTTTGATGCTTTTACTGCATCTTCATTAAAGGTCTCATAAAAATCGCCCACGCGAAATAACAAAAGCGCATCAGGGTATTTTGCCTTGATGCTGTTATATTGTTTCATTAAAGGTGTTTCTTCTTTCGCTGCCATTGTTAACTTTGTGGTAAAGATAAATATCGTGCAGAAGCTTAAAAATGATGAACTCAATCGACCTGCTTTAACTGACTATAAAAAGCAGGATAAACTTCCCTATGTAATAATTTTGGATAATGTTCGTAGTGCGCTGAATGTTGGATCGGTATTTCGAACAGCAGACGCTTTCAATACTTCAAAAATAATTCTTTGCGGAATAACTTCTACTCCTCCACACAAAGAAATTTCAAAAACAGCACTTGGTGCAACTGAATCTGTGGATTGGGAATATTTTGAAAAAACAGAAGACGCTGTTCAGCACTTGAGAAGTCAAGGCTATTCAATTTTTGCTGTTGAGCAAGCTACTCAAAGTTGTATGTTAAACGAATTTGATGCAGCAGGTAAACCTTTTGCAATTATCTTCGGTCATGAAATGGATGGTGTTCAGCAAAGCGTGATTGATATTTGTGATGGAGTTATTGAGATTCCTCAATCAGGCACTAAACATTCTATCAATATTTCCGTTTGCGCTGGTGTGGTGTGTTGGGAGATTTATCGTCAGTTGAAATAAATGAACACAAATAAAACAGATAAAGTAATTTTAGGTATTGATCCAGGTACGGTTGTAATGGGCTATGGAATTATTCATATTACAGGCAATAACTTGAGATTAATTTCAGCTGGTGTTTTATCGCTAGACAAAAAAGAAGATCATTTCCTTCGCATCAAAGAAATATTTGATACCGTTGAAAAATTAATCAAAGAATATAAACCTGACGAATTCTCCATTGAAGAACCATTCTTTGGAAAAAATGTTCAGTCGATGTTAAAACTAGGTCGTGCACAAGGCGCCGCGATTTCCGCAGCATTGCATCATCACCTTCCGGTACATGGTTATAGTCCGAGAACAATTAAAAAATCGATTACCGGTAATGGCGCGTCAAGTAAAGAACAAGTGGCGAGCATGCTTCGAACCATTTTAAAATTTGAAGAGACGCCCAAGTTTCTTGATGCTACAGATGCCTTGGGTGTTGCTGTTTGCCATTATTTTCAGACTAAAGGAAATCCACAAAACTGTTCAACTTCCAATACGAAAATTAAGAAGTCAAGTGCTAAAAAAAGCAAGGCTTCATGGTCAGCCTTTATCAATAAAAACCCTGATCGTATTAAGAAATAGTTTGATATGCCTTTAAAATGGCTTCGTGTGCAGCAATCATTTCCTCTTTAGTAGGCGACAATTTACTTCTCTCAAAATTAATATCTCCTACTTTATTTAATGGCACTAAATGTATGTGAGCATGCGGCACTTCTAGTCCAATAACGGCCACGCCTACCCGCTTACAAGGTATAGCACTGCCAACTGCCTTAGCAACTTTCTGTGCGAACATCCACAACTGAACATACTCATCACTTTGGATATCGAAAATATAATCAGTTTCCTTTTTAGGAATTACAAGTGTGTGTCCAATTGCCAGGGGCATAATATCTAAAAAAGCCAAAAAGTTTTCGTCTTCGGCTATTTTATAGCAAGGTATTTCACCTGCAACAATCTTTGAAAAGATACTGGCCATTACCCCAATGAAATATCAAGAATTTCAAAATTTAATTTACCTGCAGGTGTTGTTATTTCTGCTACTTCTCCGACTTTCTTTCCTAATAATCCTTTACCAATTGGCGAACCAACAGAAATTTTTCCGGATTTTAGATCAGCTTCATTTTCGGCAACCAGCATATATGACATCTCTGCTTTATTAGCCAGATTTCTAATTTTCACTTTACATAAAACAGAAACCTTAGAGATATCCAATTTAGATTCATCAATTATTCTCGAACTTGCTAACAACTCCTCCATTTTTGAAATCTTTAACTCTAACAAACCCTGAGCATCTTTGGCTGCATCGTATTCTGCATTTTCTGACAAATCACCTTTATCACGCGCCTCTGCTATCTGACGAGAAATACTTGGACGCTCAACGTTTTTTAATTGCGCTAATTCGTCCTGTAATTTTTTTAAACCTTCTTCCGTTAAATAAGTAATGTTCGACATGTTACTAATATTAAAAATTTACGATGCTCTTATTAAAGCAAGGAAGACCTCCTCTTCCGAGAAGGTCTTCCAATTATTTTGATTGATTATTACAGTGATATATGCGCTCCGACAGAATGCGTTCCATCGAAAGTTTTTGTAGCACGGTATGAGTAATCAATTCCGAAACGCTTACCAGATTTTCCTAGTGGAACTTCGTAAGTTAATCCACCACTTAATCCTTTCAATGCTGTGATATCTTCATCGATAATTGCATTTTTATCTTTCTTATCGATTGTATATCCAGCGCGAATTGCGAAGGAATTTTTGAAACCGTATTCAACACCTACTCCAATTTGATCACGAATAAATGAATTAGAAGTAAATGCGAACGATGCAGTAATACGAGAGTCCGCTCCAGCTTTGATATCATATGCACCACCAATAGAAACTAATGCAGGTAATTCGAAACTTTCAGTACGTTGCTCTTGAAGTACGTTAATGTTTTGTGTGGCGTTATCATTTCTAAATGACAAACCTTCACCTTGATATTTCATTGGTGTACCAACATTTCTTAAAGCAATTCCGAAACGCACATTGTCGTGATCAGCATTATTACCTGTTGTATACTGAATACCAACATCAACAGCGATTCCTTGAGCTTTAACATCATTAATTGATTCAGAAACGATATGCGTTGTAATACCACCTTTGATGCTATTACTAAACTCTTTCGCATATGTTAAACCGATGTTTAAGAACTGTGGAGAATAAGTACCATTTCCACCATCAGGATTAGCTTCCGTTAAACGTTGGATTTCTCCAAAGTTCATTGACATAAATGTTAAACCTAATGCTCCGCTTTCTCCAACTTTTTGAGAAATACCGAACGCACTAATTTTAATATCTGATCCTCTTAACCAATCGGTCTGTGAAAAGGAAATATCTGTTCCTTTTGAATAGGCTGCGCACGCAGGGTTTAAACCGAAAGATTCCACACCTCTTACGTTAGCTAGTCCTGCAACACCCCATCCTGAATTTTTAGCCCATGGGTTAATAAGCAACTCGTGAGCACCACTTTGACCAGCACGATCTTCGTTACCAGCAAAAGTTTGCGTAGTGCTAGCAGAAAATGCTATTGTTGCAACTGAAATATATATTAGAATTTTCTTCATATCTCTTTTTTTCTTTTTTAGGATTGATAGGTATTAGAAAGAATCAAGGTCAATTGGACGCATTACACCAAACCATTTAACAACTTTTTCTCCCAACTCACCAGCATCTACATGGAATATATAAACACCGCTTGAAACCGTAATACCGGCTGTGTTTTTCAAATCCCAATCTAATGTTGTTGCTTGATTATTATCACGACCCTCAGTTACAATCTGTCCTGAAGTTACATCAGAAGTAATATCACGTTTGAATTGTCTTATCAATGTTCCATTCAATGTGTAAATAGAAACAGTACATCTTGAAGGTAAGTTAACAATACGAACACGATTTTCTAATTGATCTCTTCTTGTTTTTTCGTAAGTTGAGTATGCGTAGTAAGGATTAGGAACCACATTTATATAATCTAATGCAGATTTAGCCTTTTCAGTCACATTGGTTGTTAACTCGTAAGATCCTGGAATAGTAAATTGATAATAAGGGTTACCACCATTAACTTGAGTTGCACCTTCTGATGTAAATTGCTTATAATTTTTTCTTACGCGTAAACTTACTTTAACATCTGATGATGAACTTTCATTATAAGTGTATCCATCGTTTACCAATGGTAATGAACACCAAGTAATTGATCTGAAAGCAGCTCTAGCAGAAGGAGCATTAGATGTTGCTGTATAAGCATTACTAAATCTTCTGAATAAAGTATCAACCTTAGCACCATTATCATATTTACCTACTGTAGGTGCTGCAGGTGTACTTGCTATTGTATCAATTCCGTACACATAGATATAATGCATACCACCGTAGCTTAAACGACCATTAGCATCTCTTCCAGTATTACTTGTAGGATTCCATTTCATATCGTTTCCATTCTCATTTACCAATGCAGAGTTTTCACCGAAAACAATGTTCAAACGTTCTCCAGTCTCAACATTAATTGCGTATCCAGGGAACCAACCCATACCTACTGTATCTGTTAAAGAAGCTTCTGCAACGTTTGCTCCAGGCTGATCCCAAGCTAATCCGTTTTTATCTACAGAGCGTTGATTACGCATCATAAACTTCTTCGCATTACCAACAGTTGGCATTGTATCTTCTCCCATTTCCATTACTACAGCACGAGTCCATTTTGACTTATCAGAAGTGATTACCACATCAACTGATTGCAAATAGCTCCATTTAATGAAAGAACGCAAGTCTAATGAATTGCTCGTTCCTGGAGTTCTTGACGGTTTTGGTGCAGCCACTGTTTTTGCATTACTTGCAACAATGAACGGTGCCCATGTTCCTTCAAGAATTGATTCATATGCTTCTATTGAATCTAAGAAATAACTTGGTGATGGATTCAATAAGTCAACATTTGTTTGAGTACCACTTAAAATCCAGTTCGTAGTAGATGTTAATATTGAAGTTGCATCAACATCTTTAACACCACCTAACCATTGATCACTTGGAGTTTTATAGGTCTTTGTACCACCAATTAAACCATTATTTGTAGCTCCAAAATTTCCTGGCTCTTGACCATTGATTTTAGAAATAGCCATTGAGATTTTATTCTTCTCATATAATTGTTCATTGATACTTGAAATACTAAACGTTGAACGAGCTAACGAGCTACGTAATTGAGCATTTGTACCGGTAGTAAATGTTCCTGTAAATGTAGTTGTCGTGAACTTTAAAGTATCTGCATTAGCATACTGAACTTCAAACGAACCATTGATTGCAGGTGTTGAAGTAACACCTTGAACATTACTCAATGTGATATATGTACCTACTGTAATTCCTGAATTACCTGAAGTAATAACAGTTACCGTTGTACCATTTGCAGTAATGTCATTAATTCCAACGTACTGTGAAGGATTGTTATATAGATAATAGTAATCAGCATCACTGATTCCACTGAATGCTAATTCAAATGAACCAGCTTTAACAGCCCAAGGATCATAAACAGTGATATCGATTGGACCTTTGCCTGCTTCGTATACCGGATTTTGAACACTACTAGTTGTTCCAGCGAATATTTCATCTACTGAAGCTTGTGTCATTTCAAGGAAGTTTCCTCCGTTACCTTGACCTTCAATACGCTTAACTTGTACTCCTTGACCATAAGCTGCATTTAAAACAGAACCAGCATTATTCACTACAGATTTATGAGGAATCCCACTATATGTTCCAATGTTGTTACGACCTTGAACATATGGTCTGTTCTGAGTGTTTGCATTTAATGGATCAAACGTACGGTAATTGTTATAAGCATAAGAAACTACTAAGAAATAGTAAGGCTTGTAATTTACAAGGTCTTTTTGAGAGAATAAATCTTTAGTGATAATGAATGAATGTTGTAATCCATTATTAACCACTGTCGTTTTTTCTGCAGGAACCCAAGCTGAAATATTGTTATCGTATTCATAATTTACAATCTGACCAATATTATCTTTTAAGTCAACTTGTGCAATTAATTTCGCTTTAGAAATATCATTTACATCTGCATCAGATACAGTCTCATCAGCAACCTGATAAATTTTGTATCCTTGGAAAGTGTAAGATCTTTCTGCATCCGTTAATGTATCAAAGCCACCAGTTGCATTTTGTACTGCCTTCGGGATAACCGCATCAACTTCGTTATATAACTCTACTTTCTTAGAAGCCACATTTTCTAATGATAAGATTAATTTTCTATCATCTTCACGGATAGCTAAATCCGGTGCATCAGGACCATCCAAAATTTTGAAACAATTATCAAAAATTGCTTGTGCTTTTTGATCGGCTAACTTTAACAATGAAACAGAAGCTAAAGGACCACCCGCAGTAGTACGTTGGAAAATCACACCAGTTGTTATATAGTTAACTGCACCTGGTTTCAATGTAAATGTACCAGCAGACTGTAACCAACGCATATCGTCTGGCTGAATATTCGCTGTAACCATTGTCCAAGGTGTGGAGAAATTTGGATCAGTATTATCTGGGAACATGAAATTACAAGGAGTTGCAGTAGCACCACTACCACCACCACGCCCATCACCACCGTAAGTAATTGGCAAACCATCTAACCAGCTTCCTGATAAATATTCGTAATAATCATCTGTTGTATTTGGATTACCGTTAGGAACGTTATTCGTATTTACATAATAAACGAAACGCGACATGATGATTTGTTCTCCAATTTCGTCAATTTCACCATCACGGTTGTTATCAACTCCATCGTTAGGATCTGCTAAAGGACCTTGGAAGAAATCAATTCCAGCAGCAGGAGGATTCAATCCATAACCAGGACCACCATCATCATCTGGATCTCCGTTGTAAACGTATCCTAAACCTAATCCAACATCACAACCTACTAAGTCATCTGCTGCATTTCCTAAATCCGGATCACACCATACCCCAAAGTAAGTCGAATCTAATTCGTCACTAGAACGATTTATGATTTGATATTTATAGAATGTCATTAAGTTAATTTCGTTTGCAGTCTTAAATGCAAAAGCCTGTGCACGAATTTCTAATCCAATAGGATTTGAACTAGATTCAGTTTTGATATTACCTACATCATTGAATACCCACCAAATAGATTTATCGCCGAATAAATAATCATTACATTCAACTTTACCAGTATTTGGATTCGCGGGATAATCACCTGCTAATAAGAAATAAGGATAATCTCCATTTTCATAGTTATAAACTCCGTCATTATCGGCATCAAAGAATGGTGCTAGTGTTGGCAACTCACCCTTAGTGAAATCACCATTACCTGGCCATGTTTTAATTTCGTTTGTAGCTTCTCCGCCAGCAACGAAGTCAGAAACTTCTTTACGGCTGATTGGCCAAAATCTATCATATTCATCACATGTTGAGTTATCAATAGAAGCAGTACCTGATGCTGTATCGATTGGACCACCCCAAAAATCATTAGATCCACCTTGGCGATACGTTTGAGCAGCCACTTTTAACTGACCAGCCTGATCAAAACCACCAATCCAAAGTGCTCCAGAATAAATAGCATTCTTTCCACTTCCAATTGGAACTTCATAGTATGGTACTTGACCAACTGGATCCCACCAAAGGTCACCACCAACTAAAACACGAGCACGAACCTGGTTAATATCCAGGTCAATTTGTGAGGAAGTAACAGGACAGCTTGCCGCAACTTTTGTATTACGAACAGGGGCATGTGCTGCTTTCCCTCCTACATTCATCTTCGCGAATGTAGACGCGGACCATCCAGCCAATACCACAAGGCTAAATAAGATCTTATATCGAAGCATTTTCATAGCGTTAATTTTCTGTTTGTTTGTTTAGTAAAGGTTAAAAATCGAATCTCACACCTAATCTTGCTCTTCTTGGCAAGCTGTAGTTATCTGGGTTTAATAAGCGAATGTTGTACTGATCGATAAACGCTTGTTGTGATTGTTGAGCTGCTGACAACTGTAAACCATCAGCTGACTGAAGGAATCCATCATCTGTTGCATTACCAGTAGCACGATATACACCAACCACGTTACGAGTATCCAATAAGTTTTGAATCTGTAAGTACACATTGAAAGTACCTGATTTTTTGTCCGAGAACTTAACTTCAATATCCTTATCTAAACGTAAGTCAAATCTAAATTGCCAAGGTGTACGAGCACCATTTACTAATCCTTCTACTACACGTTGACCATTAGATTGCCAGCCGATTGCTGCAGCTTCACGTGTTGGTCTCGACTGACGAGTGTAAGGTGTACCAGAGTTTGCACGGAAAACGATATTAGCTCCTGCATTTGCAAAAATTGGTTTTCCAAATACAATAGGACCATCATAGTCTTCACCAGATTTATAATGGTAATCGAATGAAGTCGTTATCTGATGACGAGTATCGTAATCTAAAGGAATAATGAAACGTAAGTTAGGTTGATCAGTGTTAGTTAACTCAGTATTAGAACTTGCACTTGAACCCGTACCATCAGCAAACTGTAATGTATAGCTTGCCAACATACGAACATTCCCCGTACGACGTAAATCGTAGCTCATTGAAATACCTTTTACAGTTCCGAAATCGATGTTGTCGTAAGTTGTATAAGTATTTGGGAATGCAAAGTTAACTCTCGTAATCTGAATCATGTTTTTCAATTCACGATAGAAAGCAGAAATTGTTAAAGCAGATGACTTGCTGATTTTTTGTTTAAATCCAATTTCATAATCTGTTGTTCTTTCTGGCTTTAATCCAGCATTGTTTAATGAACCATCAGGATTTGTTCTTAATGAAAGGTACTCTGAAGGGTCATTTCTTAATGCTGCAGAAGGACGCTGCGTTAATACATCATAATGAGCAAAGAACTGAGCTTCATCTGTAATGTTAAATGCAAACGCAATACGTGGCATGATTGTGATTTGAGGTTTGTAATCTTCAAATACTCCATCAATATTCCATGTTTCAGTAGCTATTTTACCAGCATCTGGTTTAACGGCAGGTACAATTAAACCAGTTGTAGATTGTTGTGCAATTAAATCAGGGTCACTAACAATTTGACCATTTTTATCATACCATACATTTCCATCACGGTAACCAATAACTGAACTTAAGTCACTAGGATTTGCTAAATAAGGAACGAAAGAGCCTTCAATATTATCTGGTTTTCCTTCAATTGCCTGAGGGAAATCGTCTACAGTATAAGCATCTAACAATAAGAACTTATCTTTTAATGCTTTCTGATTTGCATCAAAACGATCAATACGTAAACCAATGTTAAAACTTAAGTTGTCAATTGTAAAACGATCTTGGATATATCCTGCCATATAAGTAGGACGGAAAGCGCCAATAGCACGAGTAAAATTAGCACCATCTTTCTGAGTAAAGTAATCCTTGAATGTAGGATTTGTATTAGTCTTATTTCCTGATATATCGTAACCATAATAGCTAACTAATCCGTTAGAAACTAATTGGTCGGCATTAAACATTCCGATATTTAACTGATCAGGTGATAATGCATCAAAATCAACATATGCATTATTTGCAATTCCTAATTCATTACGTAAATTCTCGTAGAAACCGTTGATAATTTGTCCGTTTTCATCTAAAGTAGGTGCGTACGTTGAAGGGTGATTAATAGTATAAAAAGTAGTATCTCCATTAATGATATTCTGACCAAAAATAGTATCACCTACACTAAAATCAGTTTCAGTTAAATTGAAGTTAGCAAATTGGCGACCTAGTGCCCATAAACTTCTTGGAGCAACGCTATAACCGCGATCAACACGTTGTTCAAATTCAAATCCAACTAATATTGAGTGTTTTTTAATATCTGCGTTACCTGTTAATGTTATACGATATTGATCATTATCAAAATTCGAATAAGAATTTCTTAGGTTACCTACTCCTTCCCAAATAGCCATTACGCTGTTTGTTCCATCTCCATTTCTTACACCGCCAGCACTTCTAATCTGATCCAAAGAACTCACATTAACGCCCGCTCCATTAAATGCGCCATAAGCAGCATTCGTATATGCCTCGGCAATAGAGTTCATACCACCAGCCTCGAAATCGAATGTGTTTGCGTATCCAATTTGCTCGCGCGTTGAATCATCAATTGCAGCATAAACTGCATTACTCGATCTAGCAAACTTTCCAACATATCCATAACTCCAAAGGTTATCCTTGTGAACTGGGTCTTGATTGAGCTGCTGATTTTTTGAGTATTCCGCTTGAACTGTAAAATATACATTTTTGAAAACTGATGAGTTTTCTTTGTCTGACTTGTAAGTTGATGCTAAACGTTGAGTTAAACGTCCAAATACACGAAAATCACGATCAATAATTTGAGGATTTTCTTCGAAGTTATAAGCTACACGATTTATTGCGTAACTTCTTCTATCATTTGTATTGAAACTTCCTCCAAGGGTAAATGTTGTAAATTCAGCTGGTTGATAGTCAAACTTTGCTGTAAAACGATATCCAATTTGCTTTACATTGTTTTTCGTTGTTACTTTTTCGAAATCATCATTTGTATAAAACTGAGCAGCATTAAATGACCCAAAGCTAGAAGCTGAAGTTTGATATAAATCAATTGGATTCTGAATTAAATCCTGATATACATTATCCTTTAATTTATACATGCCGATTCCAGAAGGATCGGGATCTTTTTCTGATTGATATTCACCTGATAAGAAGAAACCTAAAACAGCTTTTTCTCCGCCATTCTCCAATTTCTTTTTAATAATTGGACCAGATAAATCTGCAGAAACTAAGTTGTAACCATATTGGTCAAACATTTCTGAAGACACAACCTCTAAACCACCAGTAAAGTCTTTTGATGGACCTCTAGTAGTAATGGAGATAACCCCACCCGTTGCATCACCATACTGAGCCGGCGTACCACCCACGATAGCAGTTACCTGCTCAATACCTGATTGAGGAAGCTTCTGAGAACCACGAATTCGGATACCATCGACATAGTAATCGGTTGCATCAGCACGTGATCCACGAACGTTCAGGTCATCGCCTTCATCCTTCTGGAATACGCTGGCTGCTTGAGCAGCAACTGATTTCACATCTCGAGTTGGAGCTGCCTGAATATCTTCACGAGTTAATGTCGCTCCTCGCTGCACATCATCTTTACCAAATAATGGAGCTTTGTATTCAATAATTTCCACACCACCTAATTCAATAGTAGTTGCTGAAATCATCAAATCCTGGAACGTAGTTTTGTCAATTGACACAACCACATCATTAATCACCAATTCTTTGTAACCGGTGTACTTTAAACGAATGGTGTATTTACCAGCCGCTAACGGCTTGATATTATATTCACCATCAAAATCTGACTGTCCGCCTGAAACTTGAGTTCCATTCATCTCTGCAACTACAGTTGCAAAAGGAATTGGTTGTTTGTTGGCTTTGTCAAGGATTTTACCTCTGATAGCTCCGGACTGTGCAAATGCTCCGGCGCATACAACCAGTAAAAACACTAGGGTTAAGTAAGCTTTCCTTATCATAGAGTTAATTTATTGTCTTCTTGGTGTTAATGTTTCGTTAATCAGTTAGGGGGCTAAAAATAGAAATAAAAGATTCAAATTCCCAAATAGTCATTTGAATTTAGAATTGAATTTTATTCACAATTTAACTTTTAAAGAAAATCCTCCTCTTCGTTTCCGACCATTCCATCGTGTAAGAATCCATTTAAAAGCTGATTTTCAAATTAATAAGGAATACAGTTTTCTCAGGCTTACATTGTTATGACAATCAATTTTGTTAATAAAGTTTATTATTATGTAAAGGAATATTATTTCCGGTTCTTCTAAAATTTGTCGATTGCAAAATAAAATTTCGAATAATTTCTCATTATCCACTTTGGAGTGAAAGCATTTTTTAAATTTGTTGGTTCTTGTAATTAATACTGGTTTACGCTGAGGCAGAAGGGCAGATTAATTTGTGAGAGAAAAATTCAATTTAAATTAGTAATGAGACTCAAATCACTTGAAATAAAAGGAGTCAAAAGTTTTGGAGATAAAGTAATAATCCACTTTGATGAAGGCGTTACATCGATAGTTGGTCCAAACGGATCAGGAAAATCGAACGTAGTAGATGCAATGCGCTGGGTTCTTGGTGAACAAAAAACCAGAATGCTTCGCTCTGAAAAAATGGAGAATATCATTTTTAACGGAACCAAAACAAGAAAACCTGCCAACCTAGCTGAGGTATCTCTATCGTTCGAAAATAATAAAGGGATTCTTCCAACTGAATTTACGACTGTAAGTATTACACGTCGCCTCTATAGAACAGGCGAAAGTGAATACCAATTAAATGGTGTTACTTGTCGTTTGAAAGATATCAATGATTTATTCATGGATACAGGTATTGGTCCTGATTCCTATGCTATCATCGAATTGAACATGGTAGATGACATCATCAAGGATAGAAACAATACCATTAAAACATTACTAGAAGAAGCTGCTGGAATTTCTAAATATAAAATCAGAAAAAAACAAACATTTCAAAAGTTAGAAGAAACAGATTCAGACTTAAACCGTGTAAACGATTTACTTTTTGAAATTGAAAAAAGCTTAAAGCAACTTGAAACGCAAGCAAAGAAAACTGATCGTTATTATCGCTTAAAAGAAGAGTATAAGGAACTTAGTACTCAGCTTGCACTTTACACAATTCGCAACAATAGTTCATCGCTGGAAGATTTACAAAGCAAAGAGAAATCATTTAGTGAAACTAAATTGGAGATGCAACTTAAGTTAGAAGAATTCGAACTGAATCTTGCATCAATTAAAAGTAAAACAAGCGAAAAAGAAATTGCTTTACAAACTGCACAAAAACTATTAAATGAAAAACTTCTTGAAATAACTCGTTTTGAAAACGAAGAAAAAAACAAGAATGAAAAATTTAATTTTTTAATCGAAAAACAAAAACAATTACAAACATCTACTTTCAACGATGAAAACTCATTGAAAGAAACAGAATCTTCTACAGTTCTTTTGCAGGAAGAAAAAATTCGCGAAGAAGATCATCTGAAAAAATTAGAAGAAGATATAGCAATACTTCGTCAAAATAGCGAATCTAGTAAAGCCGCATACGAAACTTCACTTAATTCCATCAAAGAATTAAACCAGAAGATTTATCAGCAGCGTTCAATGATTAATGAGTTTGAAACGAAACAAGCCGTTCGCCAAACTCGTCATCAATCAATATCAGATGAAATAAAACGACTTCAAGCTAATCAAGATGAAAATGCAGGTCGCTTAACAGAACTTGAAAATCAATTGTCCGATTTACTTCCAAAAAAATCAACAGCTGATGATGAATTAAAAAAACTGAAGCAAATTCGTTTGGAGCTTGATGAAGAATTAAAAGCTACAGATAATCGTATCAGAGAAGCGAATCAGGTGATTCAAATAGAGTCAAGAAAACTAGATTCAAAAAATAACGAGTATCAATTAACGAAAAACCTTCTTGAACAAATGGAAGGATACCCCGACTCAATTCGTTACTTAAAAATCAATCACGAACAATTCAAAAAAG
>CAMBYJ010000019.1 GCA_945872015.1 Chitinophaga pinensis
GGTAGCCGATGTTGCAATCGAATTTACAAGACCTGATGCGGCAACTGGTAATTTGAAACGATGCTTAGATGCTAGAATTCCTGTAGTTTGTGGCACAACAGGCTGGTACGATGAATTAAATCAAATCACTGATTTGTTTACAAGCAATAATGGGGCATTAGTTTATGCAAGTAATTTCAGTGTTGGTGTTAACATGATGTTTGAACTTAACAGAATTTTAGCAAATTGGATGCAATCTCATAATGAATATCACGTTTCGCTATCTGAAATTCATCATACACATAAATTGGATAAGCCAAGCGGTACAGCGGTAACGTTAGCAAACGGAATAATTGAAAACAATACAACCTATTCGAAATGGACATTGGAAGAAAATCAAGCTAATGCCATTTATATTGATGCGCAACGAGAGCCGGATGTTGTTGGAACGCATGATGTAAAATGGGAATCTGAAATTGACATCATTCAATTACACCATCACGCTAAATCGAGAGATGGATTTGCACTAGGAGCAATACATGCTGCAGAGTGGATAATCGGAAAGAAAGGAGTGTTTACTATGAAGGATATTCTTTTCGGAAATACTAATTAAATAATTAATTTAGAAGCGAAATAACAGATATTATGAATTGGAAATTTTGGAAAAAAGATACTGCGAGCGGTCCAAAAAGTAAAACAAGAGAATGGGTTGATGCCATCGTTTTTGCGGTTGTTGCAGCTACTATTATCAGAACATTTTTCTTTGAAGCTTTTACCATCCCTACTCCATCGATGGAACGTACTTTAATGGTAGGCGATTTCTTGTTTGTAAGTAAAATGCATTACGGAGCCCGTACACCAATGACTCCTATTTCCTTTCCTTTTGTGCATCAGGAACTACCAGTAATTGGAGGTAAATCTTATTCAGAAGCAATCAAATGGGGCTATCACCGATTACCAGGATTTTCGGATATAAAGCACAATGATATTGTCGTTTTTAATTATCCGATGGAAGATGAACGGCCAGTTGATAAGCAAACGCATTATATTAAACGTTGTGTGGGATTGCCAGGAGATACTCTTCAAGTAATTGATCGTATTGTTTATTTGAATAGTCAAAAAAACTTGGTTCCCAAAGGAAGTCAGCATACCTACCTGATTAAAACAACAGGCTACGGATTAGTTGAGGATACCTGGAAGAAATTAGAGATTAGCGAATACCAACCTATTGGAAATGGAGAGTATCAGGCAATCTTATCGGATGAAGCAGTTAAAGAGTTAAAGAAAATTTCCGCGGTTAGTGCAGTAGAACCGATTATTCAACCGAAAGGATTTTTCGAAGGACATATCTATCCTTTTAATCCCTATTACCCTTGGAACACTGATAACTTTGGACCTATCTACATTCCTAAAGCCGGAGCTACCATTCAATTAGACACTAATAATATTTCCATCTATCAACGAGTGATTTTTGCTTATGAGCATAATACGGTTGAAGAAAAAGATGGTAAAATTTACATCAATGGCAAAGTGGCTACCTCGTATACTTTTAAAATGAACTATTACTTTATGATGGGTGATAATCGCCATAACTCGGCTGATTCACGTTTCTGGGGTTTTGTTCCTGAAGATCACATTGTAGGTAAAGCAGTATTTATCTGGATGAGTATTGATGGCAGCGCTACCAATCTGTTTAAGAAAATCAGATGGAACCGTTTGTTTAATATCATTCACTGGAACAACGATTAACTCTGTGACTGCATTAGTCAGTACTTCTTACCTACCTTCTATCGAGTACCTGAAATTAATCAGTACGATGGAAGAAGTTGTTGTTGACCATCAAGAATTCTGGAAAAAAAAGACTGTTCGCAACAGGTGTCATATTTTATCTCCTAACGGGATTCAATGTTTGAGTGTGCCTGTGAATGCAAAGCATAACAGCACAGTTATTTCGGATGTAAAAATCGATTATAGTCAGCCTTGGATTCGTGTACACAAAGGTGCATTGGAAGCTGCTTATAACACAGCTCCTTTTTTCGAGTTTATAAAAGATGATATTTGGAGTATCTATGATCGACAGCCTGAATTATTAATCGATTTAAACCGTGATTTTCTAGCATTATTTCTGAAGAAACTGAAGTTATCCGTTAAAATTTCAGAAGCCCTTGCTTCAGAAAACAACATTCACGATTACCGAAAACTTTCTGATAATCATGGGTATGAGCCCACTATTCTACCCTTTGATTCCTTTCAAAACTATAATCAGGTATTCAATTACAAGCACCCGTTCGTTCCTAATTTGAGCACGCTTGATTTCTTAGCTAATATGGGGTCGTTTGTAAGTGGTTGGTGATACACCAATTTTTGTTAGTTTTGTCATTCAAATTATACTAAACAAAGTTTCAATATGTCGTTGCAAAAAATCACTGAATTACTAGGTCAGGATGCTGACTCCCTTTTGAACCACAACTGTAAGACAATTACAAAAGATCAGATTCATTTACCAGGACCTGATTTTACCGATAGAATTTTCATTCCAAGTAACCGTAGTAACCAGGTTATCAAAAGCATTAATACACTTTATAACCATGGACGTTTGGCGGGTACTGGCTATGTAAGCATTTTACCAGTTGATCAGGGGATCGAGCATTCAGCCGGAGCTTCTTTCGCACCAAACCCTATGTTCTTCGATCCTGAAAATATTGTTAAGTTGGCAATTGAAGGTGGATGTAATGCGGTAGCTTCTACCTATGGTGTTTTAGCTTCTGTTTCGAGAAAATATGCGCATAAAATTCCATTCATTGTAAAAATTAACCACAATGAGTTTTTAAGCTATCCAAACAAATTTGATCAGATCATGTTCGGTTCTGTTGAAGAAGCTTGGAATATGGGTGCTACAGCAGTTGGTGCTACAATTTACTTTGGCTCTGAAGAATCTTCTCGTCAGATAGTAGAAGTTGCACAGGCTTTTGAGCGTGCTCATGAATTGGGAATGGCAACTATTCTTTGGTGCTATACCCGTAACAATGCATTCAAGAAAGATGGTGTTGATTACCATACTTCAGCCGATTTAACAGGACAAGCGAATCATTTAGGAGTTACTATTCAGGCAGATATTATCAAGCAAAAGCTTCCAACCAATAACGGTGGATATACAGCAGTTAATTTTGGTAAGACGCATAAGAAAGTTTACGATGAATTAACAACTAACCATCCAATCGATTTAGCTCGTTACCAAGTGGCAAATTGCTATATGGGTCGCATGGGTTTGATTAATTCAGGTGGTGAAAGTAAAGGTGCATCTGATATGGCAGAAGCGGTAACAACAGCCGTGATTAATAAGCGTGCGGGTGGTCAGGGATTAATTTCTGGTAGAAAGGCGTTTCAAAAACCTTTCAATGAAGGAATTCAAATGCTAAACGCCATTCAGGATGTTTACCTGACAAATGAAATTACTATTGCTTAATAAGAACTCTCAAATACTACTACTATGAGTTGGTTTAATCGAATTAAGGAAGGGATTACTACTTCTACCAGTGAAAAGAAAGAAACACCTGAAGGATTATGGTACAAATGTCCCTCTTGCAAGAATATTCAACCATCCCAGGAGCACCAGAATAACAATTGGGTTTGTATAAAGTGCGCTTATCATGAGCGTATCGGATCTGAAGAGTATTTCTCGATTTTATTTGATGAGAATGAATTTGTAGAGTTTAATGCAAATATGACTTCAGCTGATCCGCTTAACTTTTCTGACACTAAAAAATACGCTGACCGACTTGTTGATACTCAAAAGAAGACAGGCTTAAAAGATGCGGTACGCACAGCATCTGGTAAATGTGGTGGTTATCCATTGACTATTGCCTGCATGGATTTTAAATTTATTGGCGGCTCGATGGGTTCGGTAATGGGAGAAAAGATTGCAAGAGCTATCGATTATTCAATTGAACACAAGACTCCATTTTTAATGATTTCAAAATCAGGTGGAGCACGTATGATGGAAGCAGCATTATCGCTAATGCAAATGGCAAAGACATCTGCTAAGCTTACTCGATTAGCTGATGCTAGATTGCCATATATCTCTTTTTTAACTGATCCTACTACGGGAGGTGTAACAGCTTCATTTGCTATGTTGGGCGACTTAAACATTGCGGAGCCGGGTGCTTTAATTGGCTTTGCGGGTCCTCGCGTAGTTAAAGAAACAATTGGTAAAGATTTACCAAAGGGCTTCCAGACTTCTGAATTCGTTTTAGCGCATGGCTTTTTGGATATGATTGTTCCTAGAACTGAACTAAAAGACCGCATGACGCACGTCTTAGGCTATTTCGCACACTAATACTTTTTGCTGATTCGTTGTTATGTAAAGCAATTCAATGAATCGATTTACCTGCCTTGTTTTAGTATTAATCATTGGCCTTTCTTCATGCAGTCATAAGGTTAATTGCGTTAAGCGGAAGCGTAAAATGGGTGTAAAAAATACCCGTTTAGAAAAGGAAATCCTGCATCCTAAACGTTATAACAACCGACATCATTAAGTACTTACATCCGTTTGTTACCGAATAATCGCTAACTCCGATTATACTTTCGTTTTTCTAAATCTGAAAGTATGCAAACATCAGCCGAATCAAAAATCAAGTTAAATGCTGCAGTAAGACAGTTTAATCGGTACCATCCCAGACATTTACAGGAATCAGAAGAAAAAATCAAAGGTGCCGAAACTATCAATTTACTAGAATTTCTAGACTATCCTCCACTTTTTGATGAGGACTTAAGCATTATTCGAAATCTGGAGAATCTGGAGAAATTAAAGAAGCGCATGAAATTCCAAAAAGTACGATTTAATCATCGATACCAATATGAGGATATCTGCTATTACAAACTGTTGAGCGAGCATTTATCTACTGTTAGAGTAAAAGAAATCAAGTCAATAAAATACGTACAAGAAATTGAATTTGAGGACATATTACCATTTAACCTAAACTTTTTATTTAATACAATTAGCACCTTTAATATAATTTTTTTTGAGGCTCCATGGAGAAGATTGTACCCAATTTTAAGTGAACATTTAATTATTAACGGAATTCAATCCAGCTACGAATTATGGGAAAATCTTGAACTTGCGTTCAAATTACGGCACGGAAACCTGATTATTAAGAGCAATCGACTGACTTTAAATAATTATGATGAAGAACAAGCTATTATTTATGTCGATTATCAGATAAAAACCAATCCGAAGTCGGCAGCTCGTTGGGTTCAGATGAAATTTTTTCTTTTACTTCAATTAGATGTTTGGCAAATTAAAGAAATTCAAAGTGATTATTTCTTTGAGTAACCAGCGCTCAATACTTAAAATATTATTCAATTGGATTTTACTAAATACTGATATTCTGTTTGTTATAGATTTACTTTATTTTTGTTTTCAGGATTGATTTACGACGCTTAATTATTCAACAAACAGCGCTTAATGATTTCTTTAATGAGATAATAAAAATACACTTCAATCTATTGTTTAATAAGAATTTGGTTTATATCTTTGCCCTCCAATAATAAAAAGAAAATCACCGAAGAATCATGTTATTAACTTCAGAAGCAAAAAAAGAAATTTTCAAAAAACACGGTAATAGCGAAACCAATACAGGTTCAGCAGAAGGTCAAATTGCATTGTTTTCTCATAGAATCAATCATTTAACTGGTCACCTAAAGACTAGTAAGAAAGACTTCTCAACGCAACGTGCCTTAATCCGTTTAGTTGGTAAGCGTCGTAGCTTATTAGATTATCTATACAAAACAGATATCAATCGCTACCGTGCTATTATCGCTGAACTAGGAATTCGTAAATAAGGCGATGTCGCCACAACGATAAATGAAAAGAGGCAATTCAAATTGAATTTGCCTTTTTTCGTTTTATTACATCCGATTTAATTCATAAGTATTATAAATCAAAAGCTGTCAAACGCTGTAAAAAAAAGCTGCAAAAAATGTCACAAAACGCTGTCGTAAAAACCTTCAAACTAGCGGACGGAAGGGAAATTAGTATTGAAACTGGTAAACTGGCTAAGCAAGCCGACGGTTCAATCGTATTAAGAATGGGAGATTGTATGTTACTGGCTACTGCCGTATCTAGTCCCGATGCAAAACCTGGTGTGGACTTCATGCCATTAACTGTTGATTATCAAGAGAAGTTCGCTTCTGCAGGAAGATTCCCTGGTGGATTTTTCCGTCGCGAAGCCCGCTTAAATGATAACGAGATTTTAATTTGTCGATTAATTGATCGTGCACTGCGTCCTTTATTCCCCGATGATTACCATGCTGACACACAAGTAATGGTAACTTTAATTTCTGCCGATATGGAAGTAGCTCCAGATTGCTTAGCTGGTTTAGCTGCATCTGCTGCTATCGCGGTTTCTGATATTCCTTTCAATGGACCTATCTCAGAAGTTCGCGTTGCCCGTATCGATGGTCAATTTATTATTAACCCTCCTATCTCAACTATGGCGACTGCTGATATCGATTTAATCGTGGCAGGTACAGCTAAGGATATCCTAATGGTTGAAGGAGAAATGAAAGAAGTGAGCGAGAAAGAAATGGCTGAAGCTATTGGCTTTGCTCATGAAGCTATCAAAGTACAATGTCAGGCGCAGATTGAATTAGCTGAAATGCTTGGAGTAACAAAGCGTAGCTATTCTCATGAAACACATGATGAAGAACTTCGTGAAAAAGTATGGAAAGAAACATATGATAAAGTTTATGCTGTAGCTCGTCGTTGTAATCCTGATAAGCATGCCCGTAAGGTTGCTTTTAAAGAAGTTTTAGTAGAATTCTGTGCTCAGTTTACTGAAGAAGAATTAGCTTCTAAAATGGGATTCATCAAAACATACTATCACGATGTAGAGAAAGAAGCGGTTCGTGATATGATTATAAAAGAAAAGATTCGTTTAGATGGACGTGGATTAACGGATATCCGCCCTATCTGGTCTGAAGTCAATTACTTACCATCAGCTCATGGTTCTGCTGTTTTCACAAGAGGTGAAACACAATCTTTAACTACTGTAACATTGGGTTCTAAACTTGACGAGCAAATTATCGATCAGGCAATGTACCAAGGAAAGAATAAGTTCTTATTACATTATAACTTCCCTGGTTTCAGTACTGGAGAGGTAAAACCTAACAGAGGAACAAGTCGCCGTGAGGTGGGTCATGGTAACTTAGCTATGCGTTCATTAAAGCAAATGATGCCTGGTGATGACCTGAATCCTTATACAATTCGTATCGTTTCTGATATCCTTGAATCGAATGGTTCTTCTTCAATGGCGACAGTTTGTGCTGGGTCATTAGCTTTATTTGATGCAGGTGTTAAATTAAAAGCTGCTGTTTCAGGTATTGCGATGGGATTAATTACAGATGGTAAAGGAAGCTTCGCCGTTTTAAGTGATATCCTTGGTGATGAAGATCACTTAGGAGATATGGACTTTAAAGTAACAGGTACTGAAAAAGGTATCTGTGCTTGCCAGATGGATTTGAAAGTAGATGGACTTCCTTATGAAATCTTAATACAAGCTTTAGAACAAGCAAAAGCAGGTCGTTTACATATCTTAAACGAAATGTCGAAAACGCTTTCAGCTCCAAGCGAAGACTATAAAGCACATGCACCTCGTATTGTTGTTTTAAGAATTGCTAAAGAATATATCGGTGCGGTTATCGGACCAGGTGGAAAAATTATTCAGGAAATCCAACGTGTTACCGGAGCTTCTATCTCTATTGAAGAGGTTAATAATGAAGGTGTAGTTGAAATTGCCTCTCCAAATAAACAATCGATTGATGCAGCTTTAAACTGGGTCAAAGGGATTGTTGCTGAGCCAGAAGTTGGAGAAACTTACGAAGGAAAAGTAAAAACGATTACAGCTTTCGGGGCATTCGTTGAATTTATGCCTGGTAAAGATGGTTTACTTCATATCTCTGAAATTTCTAAAGACAGACTACCATCTATGGAAGGTGTTTTAACAGAAGGCGAAAAGATACAAGTTAAACTTGTTGAAATAGATAAGAAAACAGGTAAGTATCGCTTATCTCGTAAGGTTTTGTTATAATTTGTTCAAAATTTAACAAGCTGATAGAATCATTTAAATTGGTTTTACCTCTGAAAGTCCCGCATTGCGGGACTTTTTTTGTGCCTTCAATATTTGAAATTTACATGTAATGAATAGTGCCTTCGTTATCAAAAACGCTATTGCTTTTAGTATAAAACGAACAACAAACCTACTTTTCCTTACAATTCCCTAATTCATCGTTTGCAACCATATATGCGTGTTGCCGTTAAGGTTGTCAAATTTGAAATTAAATGAGACAGCTAAAAATTACTAAACAAGTAACCAATCGCGAAACAGCTTCGCTAGATAAGTACCTTCAAGAAATCGGCAAAGTAGAATTACTACGTGCAGAAGATGAAGTGGAATTAGCACAAAGAATTCGTGAAGGTGACCGCTTAGCATTAGAACGCTTAACTAAGGCAAATCTACGTTTCGTGGTTTCTGTTGCCAAGCAATATCAAAACCAGGGATTAACATTAGGTGATCTAATCAACGAAGGAAATCTTGGTTTAATTAAAGCTGCCCAACGTTTTGATGAAACAAGAGGATTCAAATTTATCTCCTATGCTGTATGGTGGATTCGTCAAAGTATTTTGCAAGCTTTAGCTGAACAAGCAAGAATAGTTCGTTTGCCCTTAAATAAAATCGGGTTTATTAATAAAATCAACCGTGCGTTCTCGCAATTAGAACAAGAGTTCGAAAGAGAACCCACTAACGAGGAGTTATCTATTATCTTAAACATTACAGTTGCTGATGTAACAGATACTATGCGCTCATCGGGCCGACATATTTCAATGGATGCACCATTGATTACAGGTGAAGATGGAACATTAATGGACGTAATGCCGGGGGATGATGTGGCGCCATCTCCAGAAAACAACTTGATTAATGAATCATTAAAAAGAGAAATCGAACGCGCCTTGGTTACATTAACACCACGCGAAGCTGATGTAATTCGCCTATACTTTGGACTTTCTGATTCTGCGTTAACTTTGGAAGAAATAGGAGCCCGATTCGAATTAACTCGCGAACGAGTTCGACAAATAAAAGAAAAAGCAATCCGTAGATTAAAACATACTTCAAGAAGTAAGATTTTAAAAACTTATCTCGGATAAAAATATTGGTTTTTAGGTTTAGTTTTAGACAGCCCCGCTCTACAGATGCGGGGCTGTCTTTTTAAAAGAAAATGTTTTGTAGTTTAGCAAAAAATATTTGATATGCCTGCACTAATTGCTCCTTCCATGCTTTCAGCCGACTTTGGAAATCTTGAAAGAGATACAAACATGGTAAATAACAGCGCAGCCGATTGGTTTCATATCGATATTATGGATGGTGTTTTTGTACCTAATATTTCCTTCGGATTTCCTGTACTTAAGTCAATACAAAAGCATGCTCAAAAACCTTTAGATGTGCATTTAATGATTGTCAATCCTGATCAATATCTAAAGTCTTTTGCCGATGCAGGTGCAGCTGTAATTTCTGTACACTATGAAGCTTGCACGCATTTACATCGAAGTCTTCAAGCAATAAAAGCACTCAACGTTAAGGCGGGTGTTGCAATCAATCCTCATACAAATATCTCTTTACTTTCTGATGTAATTAAAGACATAGACTTAGTTTGTATCATGTCGGTAAATCCAGGTTTTGGCGGACAAAAGTTTATTGAACAGACCTATGCGAAAGTTGAAGTACTGAAAAATCTGATTATTCAAAATAACGCAACAACACTTATTGAGATTGATGGAGGTGTTGATTTTAATAATGCCCGTAAATTGGTTGATTGTGGTGCTGATGTATTAGTTGCTGGTAATACAGTATTCGGACATTCAAATCCTACCGAAGCAATTACTCAACTAAAGTCTATTACTGCTTAGTCCGCTGCGTAATCAGCTAAATATTCGAAACGAGAAGTTAATTTTCCACTTAGCGTAATTGATCCACGTTCAATAAGTCCGTTATCATTACCTATCAACGAAGGAATTACTTTTTCCATCAGATCTTTTCCAAATCCTTCTGAAGCATCACGCGGTAATTCACATGGTAAATTATCCACCGCCATTACTGTTATGGTAGATGGCGCAAAAGCCTCGTCTTCTTTCTCTGTATGTGGATTGTATCCGTAAAATTTATTTTCAATTGTTGAAGGATGCGTCGTTGAAGGAATACTTCCGTTAATATCACACGTTACATCTGCAATTACACTTACCTTAAACTTAGGACCTTTCATTTGTTCCTTCGTAAATAAAATAGGTGCCTTCGGATTCCAATACGTGCAATGAATTAACAAATCACAATTATCTGCATAGGACCCTGGCGTAGAAAAAGTAGAATTAAATAATTCCGGTTGATTGTAAAACTCAGCACTGCTCCACCCTGCTCCATTCTTTAATGCATGAAAATCTTTACTGTGCAGTTGAACGTAAACGGGTTCTCTAAAAGTATAATTCAAAAATTCGTAAGGTGTTACTTTTCTAATTTCAAGCGCACCTAATGTTTCTAATGCTCCATTTGCAACACGTCCACCACCGGTCACAACAATTTTTATATTCGGTAGATTAGCCTTCTCAAGCTCATGAAACAATTCTTTTTTATCATGACAAAGATGAGCTGGCTTCAACTCAAACATTCCATACTTAAGTCCATAGCCCATAATGCCATTGTAGGCACCAACTATTCCAGCATACCTTCCAAAACCAATTACACGATTAAGATTTTCATCAACTAAACATTCATAATCGATAAGTTGAATATTACTTTTTAGAGCAGCTTGCAATAGCTTTTTATTGTAGGGTTGCTTTTTTATGGTATGTGAAAAGAATAAATACTTTTTATTAGGAACTAAATTCTCAACAGGTACTTCCTTAACACCCATTAAAATATCACAATCCGATAAATCATCCTGCAAAGTAACACCCTGCATTTTGTATTCATCATCCGTATAACATCTATAAGGACAAGGTTGAACAGCAATTTGCAAATCAGAATATGTTTCTAAAAGGAATTTACACTGAAATGGTGTAAAAGGAACGCGTTTGTCGTGAGGTATTTTTCCTTCTCTGATAATGCCAATTTTCATTCTGCGAAGTTAAAAAATATTACGCATGTAAAATAGCTTTTACTTTTTGATTCCCCTGCGATTGAGTGCAGACTGAAACACACGTGCATTACGCATATGTTCAACATAGGTTACTGCATAATTATGATACCCTGAAAAATCTTCACGCGCACAGAAGAACATATAATCTGTTTTCTTTCTGTTTAAAACAGCATCTATCGATTCAATGGAAGGAGTACAAATGGGTCCTGGTGGTAATCCGAAATTAAGATACGTATTATAGGGTGATTTAATTTGCTTATGAACATTTAAAACACGTTTGATAGTAAAATCGTTGGCAGCATAAACCAATGTTGGATCGGCTTCAAGTTTCCATCCTTGATTTAATCGATTAAGATAGATACCTGCAAGAATTGGTTTTTCATCATTTTGTCGAGTTTCTTTTTCTACTATGGATGCAACAACAGAAACTTGCTTAGGATCTAATCCTAAATCATCAGCCATCTTTAATCTGTCGTCCGACCAGAACTTTTTATACTCCTTCAACATCCTTTCAAAAAACTCTTCAGCACTTGTATTCCAATAAAACTCATAGGTATTGGGAATTATTACACCAATTGAATTGTAAATATTAAAACCATGTTGACTTAAATAATTAGAGTCGCTAAACAACTCAACTACAGAATTTGAATCCGCCTCTAATTTTGAAGAAATTAGTAATGCTAATCCATCGAGTTTGCGAATATTATTAATCGACATCTTAACAGGCTCTTGTCGACCAGCACGGAGCAATTGAATAATTTCTTTATTGCTCATACCATTATGCAATTTATACTTGCCTGGCTTTATGTTATTAACGTATTTCATTTGTTTAGCCAACCATGAAAAATCATTTACATTATCAATCAATTTTTTCTTTTTCAAAATTGCAGCTACATCTGTAAAATCAGAACCCGTTGGAATGTACACAAAGGGGTCATTTACGTCAATATTCCTGACTACTGGTGAAAGAAATTTTAGATAAGCCATTATGCCTAAAAAAGACGTACCAAGTGTTACCATCACAATAATTATTACAAAGTACTTTTTATAATTAAACGATTTTGTCGACATGATTATTGAATTGTATTTAACGATTTCAAAAGTTCCTTTGCTTGAACATTTGAAGGATTTCGTTTTAATAGTCGGTTGAGCATTTTAACTGCGTGTTGTTTATCACCTTTAAACGCGAGCAAGGCCGCTTTATTTGACAAAGCTGCTTCATAGTCAGGATCCAATGCCAGCGCTTTGTCGTAATAACTCATTGCCAATGCAGTGTTCTTATCTGCTACTAAAACCAAGTAGCCTAAATTACAATAAGCAGGTGCATACTTAGGTTGCAGTTTTATTACCGCCAAATATATTTTACGAGCATTTGAATAATCTCCGCTTGATGCGAGTGCACTTGCATATTTATTTGCAAAGTCAGGAATTAATGGAGCTTGCTGATAAGCCAACTCAAAATACTGCTTTGCACTTATGCTATTTCCAGTTTGCTGATAACACTCTCCTACTCTGTAGGCTGTCCATGCATAGTAATTATCGTACTGTTTAACGTTTAACTTATCCTTTAATGATTTTACCTGATCAACATATTTAATTACTGTTGCATAGTCTTTTTTCAAATAGTAAATATGAATCAGTTTTGTGATATTTTTATTGATATCAATCTTTCCATTCTCTCTTAAATAATACAGTGCAGAATCAAGCATAGCAGGCCCCATTCCGAATTTTTCAAAATAGTTAATATAGGCTTGTGCCTTGGATTCGCGTGGAGGATTAGGATTATTAATAGCTGTGATACCAATAAATTTTCTAATGCTTTCTATTTCCTTGTCTTTTATTGGAACCGCAATACGATGATCATGAACACTAACGTGAGGGATATCCGTTGCACCGTTAAACGGCATATGACAACTTACACAGTCGTTGTTTTTAATTTTACGTTTATCAAGCGACAATGAACAATCTGGCTTTTTACTTTCTCCATGGCAAGATCGACAAGTTTCGTTAAACACATCTTTATTGGTTTTCTTTACGCTTACATGCGGATTATGGCAAGTAATACAAGTAAGTGCATTCTTATAAGGCTTTAAAGCTAGATTAGCAGAATTGCCTTTTGCATCTACCTTCTTCATCGTTTCGATAAAGCACTTGCTTTGTTTTAATCGCTCAGCATGACTAGCCATAATATGCGCAGATGAGTTACCCTCATAAACGGGCATATACAAATTCATTACCGTCGACAACTTCATTCCAGGTTTGAAATCGAAAAACGATTTGCCTTCATTCAACACAGTATTCCCTTGCACATGGCATCGCTGACAAACATCAAATTGTAAGTCGATTGGAAGCTTAGAAGGATTAACGATGGAATAATCGATAGCGTTTGATGTATCAATTAAAATCCCTGAACTTTTTTCACGCACATGTAAACTGCCTGGCCCATGACAACGTTCACAATCGATACCGTTTTTCACAAATGAATATTGGTTTTCGGAACCTTCTTCAAACTTTGGATAACCATTATGACAACTCATACATTCTAATCCGATAATACGATTAAAACGCGTGTTATTTCCATCTTCAAAACCAGGAGGCAAATCCCACTTTTTCTTTTGCGTATAAAAAGTCATAGGAGCCTGATACAAATAACCATTCGATTCCCATATATGCGAATTAGTATGTTGTCCAGAGCCTACAATGTATTTTATTTTTTCCTTGCGCTGATAAACCGTATCAGCACCTTCTAATCTATATTCTAAAAAATAAAGTGAATCGTTTTCCCAAAAAGGCGTGTAGGATAAATTTTTGTATTGATCATGTACGACAGGATGGCTTGAAAAATCAGCGGATGATTTTTGCTTAGTTGCTGCATCGAATGATAAGCCCATTCCAGTATGAATAAACGTTGAATGAATGCCTGTATGACATCCTTTACAAGTTTCCATACCTACATACTTAACCGTATCAGAAAGGTTAGCATAGGATGTTCTTTTATAAGGATCATCAATCTTTTTTTCTGATGAACAAAACCAATTGAATAAGCAAGACACTGTAACAACTACAGTTAATCCGAACTTAATAAATTGAATTCTGCGCATAACTTTAAATCGTAGATGAAATATTTTGCATCATCACTACATCGTGCCAACGACTGTTATTCATTACCCAATCTTTTAGCACACCACATTTCTCAAAGCCTGTTCGCTCAAACAATCTAATGCTTGGTACATTCGACAATTCAATATGACAATATATCTGATGAATGTT
>CAMBYJ010000020.1 GCA_945872015.1 Chitinophaga pinensis
TTATTATTCAAATACAGAAAGTACCATGCCTCCGCTTAGTATAAGTTTGGATTATGCGATAAAAGATAAGATAGGTATTGGTGGTATTGTCGGCATAACTGCATCAAAATATGCAATTGTAGATAACAAAGGTGAATACCTCTCAAAACAAAGTTATCGATTAGTCGGAGGACGAGCGACATATCACTTTTGGACGAAAGAACATTTCGATGTGTATTTAGGAGCAATGATGGGCTATGTATTTACTAGTTGGAACGTGAAATATAAAAGAGAATATTATGCACTTAATGAATTCAATCGCCCTAGTTATCCAAATTTTGTTATCGCCGGTTTTGTAGGATTGAACTACAGCATTAATAATAATTGGGGTGTTTTTGGTGAGGTTGGATATAGCCTATCTTATATTACAGGTGGTGCTTATTGGAGAATTCCGCAAGTCAAGTAGTTTTTTATTGCTGACATTTTGTCACCGCCTTTGAGTTTTGTACTTTCGCACTCAAATAATTTGAGATGTACAACGAAGGAAATAAAGAAATAGACGAATCAAGGCAAGGTGAGGCAACCATGCTTGAAGCCAATGGACTATCCAACGGTAAAAAATTATTTTTAGAGAGCTATGGTTGCGCGATGAATTTTTCAGATAGCGAAATCATAGCATCCATTTTAACAGGTATCGGATTTCAGACAACAAATAAATTGGAAGAAGCAAATGTTGTTTTTTTAAACACTTGCGCTATCCGTGATAATGCAGAAAACAGAGTTCGCCAACGACTTCAGGATTTAAAAAAATCTAAAAAACAGAATCCAGGACTTATTGTAGGCGTACTTGGATGTATGGCTGAGCGTTTAAAAACGAAATTATTAGAAGAAGAAAAACTCGTTGATATCGTTGCTGGACCTGATTCATATAGAGATTTACCAAATCTTATTGAGCAAGTAGAAAGTGGACATAAAGCAGTAAACGTATTATTATCAAGAGAAGAAACTTACGCAGATATTAGTCCTGTTCGATTAGCAACCAACGGTGTTAATGCTTTTGTCTCTATCATGCGTGGTTGTGATAATATGTGTGCCTTTTGTGTTGTGCCTTTCACACGTGGAAGAGAAAGAAGTCGTGACCCAAAGAGTATTGTTGAAGAATCGCAGCAACTATTTGATCAGGGGTATCGCGAAATAACTTTACTTGGACAAAATGTAGATTCTTATTTATGGTGGGGAGGCGGACAAAAGAAAGAACTGCCATCGGAAACTGTCCATAATGCGTTGAATCATTTACTATCAGAAGAAGAGCAAGCAAACTTTACAACATTTGCAGACTTACTAGAAATGGTAGCTAAAATTCATCCCGATTTACGCGTGCGTTTTTCAACTAGCAATCCTCGTGATATGACCGATGCAGTTTTACATGTAATTGCGAAATATGAAAATCTTTGTAAGTACATTCACCTTCCTGTACAAGCTGGTAGTACGAGCATGCTTGAAAGAATGAACAGAGGTTATTCAAGAGAACAATATATAGAAAGAATAAATTCAATTAGAAGGATACTTCCAGATTGTGCAATTTCTACAGATATTATTGCAGGATTTTGCGGTGAAACAGAAGAAGAACATCAAGCAACCCTTTCATTAATGGAATGGGTCAATTATGATTTCGTTTATATGTTTAAATATTCTGAAAGACCCGGAACTGCAGCTGCGAAAAAAATGAAAGATGACATCAGTGAAGAAGAAAAATCAAGACGATTAAGCGAAATTGTTGCGATGCAGCAAAAGATGTCGTCTGAAAGAACAAAGCTAGGTTTACACAAAACACATCGCGTACTTATCGAAGGATTATCAAAAAAATCAGATCAGATGCTTAGCGGAAGAACGAGTCAGAATTTAGTAATTGTATTCCCTAAAGAAAATTATAATCCAGGCGAATATGTAAATGTATATGCTGATACTTGCACAAAAGCAACTTTAATTGGACATATTGTAAAATAAAAATCAGTGAAAATTCAGGATCTTAAATTACGTTTTGGAATTATCGGTAATTCGCCGCAGTTAGATCATTGTATTGACATTGCACGACAAGTTGCACCTACTGATCTATCAGTGCTTATTACAGGAGAAAGTGGGACAGGAAAAGAAACTTTTCCTCAAATAATTCATTTTTTAAGTGCTCGAAAACACGGACCTTATATTGCGGTAAATTGCGGAGAAATTCCCGAAGGAACGATCGACTCTGAATTATTCGGACATGAAAAAGGTTCGTTTACGGGTGCTCATGAAGCTCGCAAGGGATACTTTGAAGTTGTAAATGGCGGAACAATTTTTCTAGATGAAGTAGCTGAATTACCAATGCTCACTCAAGCACGTTTATTACGTGTTTTAGAGAGTGGGGAGTTCATTCGTGTTGGATCAAGCAAAGTTCAAAAAACAAATGTGCGTGTTGTTGCAGCAACAAATGTTAATATTTTGGAAGCAATTGAAAAAGGAAAATTCAGAGAGGATTTATACTACCGCTTGAACACAGTTCCGATTTCGATTCCTGCATTAAGAGATAGAAAAGAAGATATTTTATTGCTATTCAGAAAATTTGCTGCCGACTTTTCAGATAAATATAAAATGCCAACATTGGCATTGTTACCTGAGGCTCAAAAATTATTGATGGATAACAGATGGCCGGGAAATGTCAGACAATTAAAAAACATAACGGAGCAATTATCTATATTAGAAAAATCGAAAGAGATTAATGCTGAAACCTTATTAAAATATCTTCCGAAGGAATCGATGGCCAGTGTGCCAATGATTTTAAGAGATGCTTATAATGGAAGTGGCGATTATTCAGAGAGAGAATTATTATATAAAGTTTTATTCGACATGAAAAAAGACCTCACCGAATTAAAATCGGTAGTAGCCAATATGATGTCGAGTAACGCAGTAGAAATTTCGAACGATAAAATTTTTCATGGTACAGGGCAAGTTGACCATCTTCCAACGATAATTACTCCTACCCCTATTGCGAGTTACCATTCGGCTGGAAGCAATGTGACTATTGAGCCTGCGGACATGAATATTGATGCGCATACAGAAGTTAAAGATGAGCCACTTTCATTAGCTGATAAGGAGAAGGAAATGATTATTAAAGCGCTTGAAAAACATAGAGGAAGACGAAAAAATGCTGCGCGCGAATTAGGCATATCGGAGCGAACACTTTATCGAAAAATTAATGAATACGAAATCAAATAATGAATAAAATCAAAAACTACATAGCCTTATTACTTTGTATAATTTTCATTGAAAGTTGTGGGGTTTATTCATTTACGGGTGCATCTATTGCACCTGATATTAAAACGATGTCGATTAAATATTTTCCCAATAGGGCACCTCTTATTCAACCAACTTTAAGTCAGGCATTCACAGAGAAATTAAAAGAAAAATTCATTGCACAAACTAATCTTAGGCTGATTACCGAAGGTGCGGATTTGAAAATTGAAGGATATATATCAGATTATAAAGCTCAGCCAATAGCTATTCAAGGAACGCAAACAGCAGCACTAAATCGCCTTACTATATCAATAAGTGTTAAATTTACCAACACAAAAGATGATAAGCAGAACTACGAAACTGTATTCAGCAGATATGCCGACTACGACGCGCAAAAAAGTTTAGCAGAAGTTGAGCAAGCATTAATAGAAGACATTAACAAGCAATTAGTAGACGATATATTCAACAAATCAGTAAGTAACTGGTAATATGACAAGAGACCAATTCACCAATTTTTTACGCGACCCAGCATCGATTGCAAATTTTGCAGGGGATGAGCTGCAGCAATTGGTGGCTGATTTTCCGTATTGCCAGCCCTTACGTGTGCTACAACTAAAGCAATTAAAGCTTAATAACTCCATTCAATACTCGTCGCGTTTAAAAGAAACTGCTGCCTATTCTCCGGATAGAGTGAAATTATATCAGGTAATGAATAGCAAGAACAAGGCATCGTCACCTATAGGAATTTCTGCATTCCCTGATTTAGTTGAAAATACAATTGAACAAGATCCTACTCTTGAACAAATATCGACAGAGTTACCATCAGAAGCTGAACAAGCTCCTATTTCCGAATTTATTGACAAAAATCCTGAACCTGAAGAGGTTATACAACAAACAACATCCGAAGAAGACAAAACAAGCGCTGTAGAGGCCGAGGAAGTTAGTGCTCAGGAAATAATTGTTAATCGATTAAAAGAACTCAATTTGTGGGAGGAAAAAACAGACGAGCAACAAGAGAAGCAAGTAGCAATTCCCGAGGCAATTGCTACTACTGAAGCGCCTATAGAATCAACCGAATTAGTTGCAGAACCATATATTGCAGAAGAAAACAAAGAAGAGGAATCTTCAAAAATTGAAGCAATAAAACCTCAGGAAACAGCAGCAGTAATCACACCATCAGAAAATGCTGAACAGGATGATCATAATACGCTTGTAAGTGGCTATTTAGAAAGCATTACTCAATCAAATGAGATGATTAGTCCAACTGCAAGTGAAACATCTCAACATCAAACCAAAGAAGATGAAACACCAGTACTAAGTTTCACGGAATGGTTAAAGCGTAAAGATTTTCCACATGAAGATCGAAAAGAAGAGTCTTCTCTCGTTTCAAGTACAAATATCCCAGCTAAAGAAGAGAATAGTACTCCTGTTGTTGCCAAACTTCTATATCTAAAAGAAGAGATTAAAGAAAGTTTTAAGGCAGAACCGGTACCTGCACCAGCGAATAAAACAGAAGAAATTACAACTGAAAATATTGAAGTCCCGGCTGCCACTATTACCAACGAGCCAGCACCAATACAAACGGGTCGAACGCTGAGAACGAACGAAGAATTAGGACTGAAAGAAGTCATTCGACCGATAAAGAAAGGAAGAGCTGCTGAACGCAAGAACAAGAATAAATCAGAAGACAAAGCGGAGTCATCGAAACCGACAAAAAATCCAGAGCACCAATCTCAAATAATCGACCGCTTTATTGAGGAAGAACCACGCATTACCCCAATCAAGGCAACCATATACAATCCTGTGAATATGGCTCGTAAGAGCACTGTTCAGCCGGACGATGTAGTTACGGAGACATTAGCAATGATTTATGCTCAACAAGGCAACTTTGAGAAGGCAATTTCATTTTACGAGAAGCTTTCCTTGAAATTTCCCGAAAAAAGTGTTTACTTTGCATCCCTTATTCAAGAATTAAAAAACAAACAAAATCAATAAATCATGTTTACATTAATTTTAGTTTTAATCGTTATCGTTAGTATCCTTTTAGGTGCTGCAGTATTAGTACAAAATTCAAAAGGTGGTGGATTAGCATCTGGACTAGGCGCATCTAATCAAATTATGGGAGTTCGTAAAACAACTGACGCATTAGAGAAATTAACATGGGGCTTTGCAATTACGTTAATCGTTTTATCATTAATTGGCAACTTAGCTTTACCACATACAAATGGAACAACAGGAGTAAAATCTGATTTAGATAAAAAATTAGAGAGCATCCCTACTCCATCTGCACCTAAGGCTCCTGCTGCACCTGCTGGTGGAGCTGCACCTCAACAAAAGTAATTCTGACAGAGTATTCGTCGCGCTGTGACAAAATTTCCAAAATTTGTCACCTAAAAAATGCTGTTAAGATTTCGAATTGGAAAAATTGACAGCATTTTTTTATTGGCACAATTGTCGACAATGGCGCGCGCCGTAAAAAACGGCAAATCAATTTAATTTAAACTTAATAAATACTAACTATTATGAGCAAAGTAAACATTAAACCGTTAGCTGACCGCGTGATTGTGGAAGTGTCACCGGCAGAAGAAAAAACTGCAAGCGGATTAATCATTCCTGATACCGCTAAAGAAAAACCACAGAAAGGAACAGTTGTAGCTGTGGGAACAGGAAAAAAAGACGAGCCAATGACCGTTAAAGTTGGCGATACTGTTTTATACGGTAAGTATGCAGGAACTGAAGTTTCTGTTGATGGTCACGAATATTTAATCATGCGCGAAAGCGACATTTTTGCAATTGTATAATTGAAATAATCAAATCAGAAAAAAATAAAATCATATGGCAAAAGAAATAAGTTTTAATGTAGATGCTCGCGATGCTTTAAAGCGCGGAGTAGATGCTTTAGCAAATGCAGTTAAAGTTACTTTAGGTCCTAAAGGACGTAATGTAATTATCGATAAAAAATATGGAGCTCCTTCTATTACAAAAGATGGTGTTTCAGTAGCGAAAGAAATTGAATTGAAAAACCCAGTTGAAAACATGGGTGCTCAGATGGTAAAAGAAGTTGCTTCTAAAACGGCTGATGTAGCTGGTGACGGAACAACTACAGCAACTGTATTAGCGCAAGCAATTATCACAGCAGGATTGAAAAATGTTGCGGCAGGTGCTAATCCAATGGATTTAAAAAGAGGTATTGACAAAGCAGTTGCGCAAGTAATTGTTGCTTTGAAAAAAATGAGTAAAAGTGTTGGCGACGACAATCAGAAGATTGAACAAGTTGCTACTATCTCTGCAAATAACGATGCTGAAATCGGAAAGTTAATTGCAGAAGCAATGGGCAAGGTAAAGAAAGAAGGTGTTATCACAGTTGAAGAAGCAAAAGGAACAGAAACAACTGTAACTGTTGTAGAAGGTATGCAATTCGACAGAGGATACATTAGTCCTTATTTCGTTACTAACGCTGATAAGATGGAAGCCGTTTTAGAAAACCCATACATCTTACTTTACGATAAAAAAATCAGCAACATGAAAGAACTTCTTCCAATCCTTGAGAAGGTAGTTCAAACAGGTCGCCCGTTATTAATAATAGCTGAAGATGTAGATGGTGAAGCATTAGCAACATTAGTGGTAAATAAATTACGTGGATCATTAAAAATTGCTGCTGTTAAATCACCAGGCTTCGGAGATCGTCGTAAAGCGATGATGGAAGACATTGCTATATTAACTGATGGTACTGTTATCAGCGAAGAACAAGGATATAAATTAGATGCTGCTGATTTAACTTACTTAGGTAAGGCTGAAAAAATAACTATCGACAAAGACAATACAACTGTTGTAAATGGTGCTGGTAAAAAAGAAAATATCACTGCTCGTGTAAATCAAATCAAAGCTCAGATTGAAACTACAACATCTGATTATGATAAAGAAAAATTACAAGAGCGTTTAGCAAAATTAGCTGGTGGTGTTGCCGTTCTTTATGTTGGTGCTGCAACAGAAGTTGAAATGAAAGAGAAGAAGGATCGTGTTGATGATGCATTACATGCTACTCGCGCTGCGGTAGAAGAAGGTATCGTACCAGGAGGTGGTGTTGCTTACATTCGTTGCATTGCTTCATTAGAAAAAATGAAAGGCGATAACGACGATGAAACTACAGGTATGGCAATAGTTAAGCGTGCTTTAGAAGAACCATTACGTCAGATTGTTGCTAACGCAGGTATCGAAGGTTCAATCGTTGTTCAGAAAGTGAAAGAAGGAAAAGATGACTTCGGATATAACGCGCGCACGGATGTTTATGAAAACATGTTAGCTGCTGGTGTTATCGATCCAACTAAAGTATCTCGTGTTGCTTTAGAAAATGCTGCTTCAATTGCATCGATGTTATTAACTACAGAATGCGTATTAGCTGATATTAAAGAAGACAAACCTGCTATGCCTGCAATGCCAGGCGGTGGAATGGACGGTATGTATTAATATCTGAATAAATTAAAGAGAAAGGTCACTTTGTATAAGTGACCTTTTTTTATTTTTACCCTACCCTATTATAAAATCAATGACAACAACTGCAGAACTTTATTCTTTGTTTCAGAAGCATCCACATGTTATAACAGACACTAGAAAATTAATCAAGGGCGGAATTTTCTTTGCTTTAAAAGGTGGCAACTTTAATGGAAATCAATTTGCATTACAAGCTTTGAATGAAGGAGCTGCTTATGCAGTTATTGATGAAGAGATACAAATCAACGATGATCGATTATTAATGGTTGATGATGTCTTAAAAGCATTACAGGACCTTGCTACGTATCATCGCATACAAACTAAAATTCCAGTCTTAGCAATAACAGGCAGCAATGGAAAAACCACAACCAAAGAATTAATTGCGGCGGTACTTTCTAAAAAATACAATGTTAATTATACGCAAGGTAACTTAAATAACCACATTGGAGTTCCGCTCACACTTTTAAGTATTACCAACGAAAATAATTTTGCAGTTGTTGAGATGGGCGCTAATCATCAGAAAGAAATTGAACTACTGGCGTCTATTGCAAAACCTGACTTTGGACTTATTACCAATATTGGCAAGGCACATCTGGAAGGATTTGGTGGAATTGAAGGTGTGAAAAAAGGGAAAGGTGAATTGTATCAAAATTTAAAGACTAATCAAAAAGTAATTTTTATTCAAAAGAATAGTGAAGCCTTATGTGATTTATTAAGTGACTATAATCAATTTGTATCATACGGCACCACGAATGAATTTGATGTTTGTGGAAATGCTATCAGTGGAAATGAATTTTTAAAAGTTGCTATTAAAAAACCATTTGATATAACAATCCAAACCAATCTAACGGGCAATTACAATTTAGATAATGTGCTGGTTGCAGTTGCTGTTGGAAATCATTTTGGCGTTTCTGTTAACGACATCAAAGATGCGATAGAAAATTACCAGCCAAGCAATCAGCGTTCTCAGATTATACGAAAAGAGGACGCAACCATTGTATTAGACGCATACAATGCTAATCCAAGTAGTATGCAAGTTGCATTAGAAAACTTTAATAAGTCGTTTGAAGGTTATAAGATAATTGCACTCGGCGAAATGCTTGAGCTAGGAATTGAAAGCGAGCAAGAACATTTTCGAATAGGACAATTGATAAAAGAAATAAACCCGCAACAAATTATATTAGTTGGAAGCAATTTTAAAAATGTGGCAGCATCACTTAATGCAAACTATTTCGAAAATTCAGTGCAAGCAACAGAGTGGTTGAAAACAAACCTGCCTAAAAGTTTTACAATATTAATAAAAGGATCTCGAGGTAGTAAAATGGAAAAATTATTAGAAGCAATCGGCTGATTACTTTTTAAATAATTTCTTCAAGCTCCATTTTTTAGGAACTGGATCACTGTAATAATCTTCGTTACCACTAATATATCCGTAGTTGTGCCCATAGCCGTACCCGTAAGTACGATTAAAGTCGGAGTCATTCAAAATAATACTTAAGTTTTTGAATTTACCTTCTTCGTAGAGTTCATTCAACGATTTCAAAAACTCAATTCTTGAGTATCCTTGACGAACGATATAAAGGTTGATATCTGAGTAAGGCATAATTAATAATGCATCTGCTACAACACCTAATGGAGGAGTATCCACAACTACAAAATCGTAAAGCGATTTTGCTTTTTCAATCATGTCCTGCAAATTCTTTTTGGATAATAACTCCGCAGGATTGGGAGGAATTGGGCCTGCAGAAATAAAATCTAAACCATTTACTTTAGTTTTAACAATTACCTCTTCTAAAGATGCTGTTCCAGATAAATAATTACTTGCTCCTATAGAGTTTTTAATATCCAGATCATCGAATAATTTAGGCTTTCGTAAATCAAGGCCTATAATTAATACTCTTTTGCCTTGCATTGCAAATATGGTTGCAAGATTTAACGACACAAACGACTTCCCTTCTCCTCCAACCGAAGAAGTAATAGTAATCACTTTGCTTCCTTCACCAAGACCATAGTATTGCATATTGGTACGAATGGTTCTGAATGCTTCGGCTAAAGGTGATTTAGGCTTATTACTTACAACAAGGTTCGATTTATCGTCAGAATGTCCTACAACTCCCAAAACAGGTACAGAAGTAAGTTTAATTACATCATCACGATTTTGAATAGTAGATTTCAAAAGTGATTTACCTAAAATATAAGCTCCAGGTAATAAAAGTGAAAAGATTAAAAGCAATGCAACTAATAGCGCTTTATTTGGAGAAACGATTTTATCACCAATACTTGCTCTATCTAAAATTCGGTTATCAGAAACAGCTGTAGCCTTTGCGATACTTGTCTCCGCTTTTTTCTGCAATAAGAAAGTGTAGATATTTTGATTGACTTCTACATTTCGTTGAATACCGATATAATCTCGCTCCAATTCAGGCGCTTGTTTTATTTGCGATTCAACTCCAGTAATTTGCTGATCAATAGAAGACTTTGTAATTAACAATCGGTCTTGAATAGATTTGATATTTTCAAGAATAGAATTCTTTGTTTCAAGAATTTGCTGATCGATAATTTTAAGTGCAGGTGCATTACTTTTAACACCGAAGGCAGAACTTTTTCTTTTTGCTTGAAGTGTTTGATAATTGGTAAGCAACTCAATCAACAAAGGATCAGGAATACCCATACTTGAAGGAGCCATAGTAGATAAATCCTGATTAGTTGATACATAATTATAAAGATTACGCAAAGAAGAAATATCGATATTGCTTTTCACACGTTGGATATCAAGATCACTAAGCTTAATAACCATCGCTTTCGATTCCTCACTTAAATCTACTGTCTTATTCTTCTCTTTAAAACTTTGAAGTTCTTGTTCTGAAATATTTAAAGAATCTCCTGTATTATTTAACTGATCTTCGACAAACTTTAGCGTTAAGGCCGCAACGGTAGCTTTATTCTCTACATCTAAATCGATATATACTTTTCCAATTGTATTTAACACATCCAACGCACGAACCGGTATTACATCTTTGTAGGTCATGATAATGATATTAGCATCTTTCTCCATTGGCTCAGCGGTTAAGTTGCTAATTATATCACTTGTAAGCTTGTTTATGTTTCTAACGCGGAAAGAATAAGTTGAACCAGCTTCAGGAAGAGGAATAGTGTCAGAAGCATTTATTACAAAATCGAAATAAGTTAACGTATCTTTTTTCAACTTCAGACCTTCTCCCAATGCTATTGTTTTTGAAAATTCAAACGACGGTAATTCGTCGCCGCTATACTCAGCATCTATTTTTAAATGGCTCTTATCGACAACTGTAACTGTAAATGACTGATCCTGGATAAACTGATTTATTTTATTAACCTCCACAATAAAGGGAGAGTAAGGATAAATCGGGCGATTAGGATAAACCGAAGTGTTAGAATATTCAACCCTCAATCCTAATTCATCAATCGTATTATGAATTACTGTTCGAGAAGTTATTTTTCCAATCTCAGTTGAAACACTTGTATTTGTACCAAACAAATCACTGGTTAAAAAATCTTCAAAGTTGTCAGAAGTTTTACTATCGTCAATTAATACCGACGATGTACTTTGGTAAACAGGCAAAGTAACATACACATAAACAAAAGTAAGTGCAGCTAATAGTACTCCAGTAATCAAGAAATAATGCCACTTAGATAATATTTCATTGAACAAATGATTGAGGTCTAGCTCATCATTATTCCTTTTATTAACTGAACCTTTATTCATCTATTTAGATCTCAAATATAAAGTACCTATTAATGCCAACGAAGTTGCAATAGAAGTAAATATTCCCGCAGCTACACTGATTTGCGAGAATGCTTTTAGACGACTTGGCGCAACATAAACAACATCATCTGGGTAAAGGTATCTTCCTACACCTACAAGCGAACTTTGATTGGTAAGATCAATTGGAATTTCAATTGAGCCCTGAGCTGTTTGACGAATGATTTTAACATTAGTTCTATCGGCATACATAGCTACATCACCAGCTAGTGCAAGTCCTTCAATTAACGTGATTCTTTCGTTTGGCACATAATACAATCCAGGCTTTTGAACCTCACCAACTACTGAAATTTTAAAACTTAATTTCTTTACCACAATAACTGGCTCATCTAAATATGCTTTAAACTTTTGAGTAATTAAATTGCGTGCTTCTGGGATAGAAAATCCTTGCAAAAAGACTTCACCAACATAAGGCAATATAACTTTTCCTGTTTTATCAATAGTAAATCCTTTTTCATAAGCTGAACGACTATCAACAATCGTTGCCCTGTCCTTACTGATTCCGATCCCAGGAAAAGCATCAGGATTTATCGTATATAAATCAACGGTAATGATATCACCAATAGCCAATTTCATTTCAAAGTCAGAGGTATCGGTAGTATTTCCTGCATTATTTTGAAAACAAACAATCTCCCTCTGAGGAGTGCAAGAAAACATAAATCCAAAAAGGACTAATATTACAAAACTAAGGAAGATGTTTTTTATTTTCATTGTAGCAGTTTATTGTAAAACACTTCTAGCAATTACAATTCGTTGAACTTCTGAGGTTCCTTCATAGATCTGTGTGATTTTCGCATCACGCATTAAACGCTCAACGTGGAATTCCTTTACAAATCCGTAGCCACCATGAATCTGAACCGCTTCAACAGTTGTTTTCATTGCTACTTCTGAAGAAAATAATTTAGCCATTGAACTAGACTGGTTATAATCAACCTTATTATCTTTTTGCCAAGCCGCTTTCAAGCATAATAAACGTGCTGCTTCAATTTCAGTTGCCATATCAGCTAACTTAAACTGAATAGCTTGGTGATTTGAAATTTCTGTACCGAATGCTTTACGTTCTTTTGAATATTTAAGCGCTAACTCATAAGCACCACTCGCAATTCCTAATGCCTGCGCTGCAATACCGATACGTCCACCTGTTAACGTTTTCATTGCGAACTTAAATCCAAAACCGTCTTCTCCTATTCTGTTTTCCTTTGGAACTTTCACATCTTGAAACATCAATGAATGCGTATCAGAACCACGAATACCTAATTTATTTTCTTTTGGTCCAACTGTAAATCCAGGCATATCCTTTTCTACAATCAAACAATTAATTCCTTTATGACCTTTAGCTACATCCGTTTGCGCCATCACTAAAAATACACTCGCCGAGCTACCGTTAGTAATCCAGTTTTTAGTTCCATTCAACAAATAATGGTCACCCATATCAATTGCGGTTGTACGCTGCGAGGTAGCATCAGACCCTGCTTCAGGCTCCGACAAACAAAATCCTCCAATAATTTCTCCTTTAGCAAGACGCACTAAATATTTTTGCTTTTGCTCTTCATTACCGAATGTTTCCAAACCCCAGCAAACTAAAGAATTATTCACAGACATTACTACTGATGCAGATGCGTCTACTTTCGAGATTTCTTCCATCGCTAAAACGTATGAAATGGTATCTAAACCACTTCCTCCATATTGAGGAGAAACCATCATTCCCATGAACCCAAGTTCACCTAGTCGTTTGATTTGTTCTGCAGGAAATTTTTGATGTTCATCACGCTCAATAACACCTGGCAATAGTTCTTGCTGTGCGAAATCACGCGCAGCTTGTTGAATCATTAAATGTTCTTCACTTAATTGAAATAGCATAGCTCTTACTTTTAAAGGTGCAAATTTAAGTTATTTAAGCCTAATTTTCGATTATTTCGTTGCATATTTGGAATTATTTTCAAGCCATGGAAAGGAAGAATAATGCATTGATAATAGGACTTATGTCGGGAACCTCATTAGACGGACTAGACCTATGCGCCTGTGAGTTTACAAATAGCCACAATTCG
>CAMBYJ010000021.1 GCA_945872015.1 Chitinophaga pinensis
GATTCAATTAACGCATATACCATAAAAATTACGCGTGATGCAGAGTTGGATTTAGAGCAGGATGTAACTAAGAGTATTGTAAAAAAAGTTTCCGAGAGTATTAAAAATCGTCGCAAAGGACAACCAACACGTTTAGTTTACGATGAAGCATTGCCTGCTGAGGCCATGAAATTTTTACTTAAAAAGATTCAGTTAAATAAAGAAGACCATCCAATTTCTGGTGGTCGTTATCATAACTTTGTTGATTTTATTAGATTCCCATCGCTAAACAGGTTGGAGCTTAAGCAAAAGAATTTGCCTGTACTTCCACATAAAGCAATTCCTGCAAGAACAAGTTTGTTTAAAATAATTGCAAAGCAGGATGTGTTATTGTCTTTTCCGTATCAGTCGTATACGCATGTAATTAATTTACTTCGCGAAGCATCTATTGATCCGAAAGTGGTATCAATTAGTATTACGTTGTATCGAATGGCTAATAATTCGAGAATTATTAATTCGCTGATTAACGCTATCAAAAACGGAAAAAAAGTTACAGCTATTGTTGAATTGCAAGCACGATTTGATGAAGAAGCTAATATCAGATGGGCTAATAAACTAAACGATGAAGGTGTTAAAGTGATTTATGGTGTGCCAGGAATTAAATTACATAGTAAGTTGTTTTTAATAACGCGACAAGAACAAAACAAACTGATCAACTATGTTCATATTGGTACAGGAAACTTTAATGAAGATACAGCAAGACTTTATGCTGATTATAGTTTGCTAACGGCCGATAAAAGAATTACAGATGAAGTTTTGAAGGTGTTTAGTTTTTATAATGATAATTTCAAGGTTGGAACCTACAAACATTTAGTAGTTTCTCCTTTTAATACACGTAAAAAATATTTGCAGTTAATCAATGCGGAAATAGAGCAAGCTAAGCAAGGACTTGATGCATGGGTATTTTTAAAGATGAATAGTTTGACAGATCCGGAGATGATTAAAAAGCTATACGAAGCCTCTGCTGCAGGTGTTAAAGTAAAGCTTATTATCAGAAGTATATGTTCGTTGGTTCCAGGTATAAATGCACTAAGCGAAAACATTGAAGCAATAAGTATAGTTGATAAATATCTAGAGCATGCAAGGGTGTTTGTGTTTTCAAACAATGGTTCACCTAAAGTTTATTTATCATCAGCCGATTGGATGACGCGCAATTTAGATCACCGTAGCGAGGTAGGCGTTCCTGTTTATGATGAATCGCTTAAAAAGCAGTTAATCGATATGCTGGAGCTGCAATGGAACGATAATACCAAGGCTAGAAGTATTAATGTGTTTCAGAATAATCCGTATCATTTTTCAAAGGTGAAAAGTAAGTTTAAGTCGCAGGATGAAATTTACAAGTACATCGAAAAAATTAATTCTCAGATCTGATTTTAAATCGCTTTTATTTATCTTGGTACTATGTTAAAATTTGCTGCAATCGATATTGGTTCAAACGCTGTTCGGTTATTATTATGTAATGTGTTTGAAGAAGGAGGTGAGCCTGTTTTTAAAAAAGCAGAATTAGTGCGAATGCCAATACGATTAGGAGAAGATGTTTTTAGATATGGTAGAATCTCAGAAGAAAAGAAAATGCTGTTGGCCAAATCAATGCGAGCATTTAAAATTCTGATTGATGTTTTTGGAGCAATCGATTATCGTGCATGTGCAACTTCTGCGATGCGTGATGCTAGTAACAGTGAAGAGATAGTTGACTTTGTTCGTGTATACAGCGACGTTAGTATAGATGTGATTGATGGTAAAACAGAAGCGCATATTATTTACTCTAATCATATTGCCGAACACCTTGAGTTTGATCAGTCGTATTTATACATTGATGTTGGTGGTGGTAGTACCGAGCTAACCTTGTTTTCAAAGAATAAAATTATAGCTGCACAATCGTTTAATATTGGTACGATACGTTTGCTTCACGATCAGGTAAAAAAAGAAACGTGGAGTATTTTTAAAGAATGGATACGTGATAATACTTCAGCTTATCATCCACTTACAGCCATTGGCTCGGGAGGGAACATCAATAAGCTTTTTAAAATGGCTGATCGAAAAGAACACAAGCCTCTCTCTACAGAAAAGATAAAAGAGATTTATGATTTTTTGAAAGAGTATTCGTTGGAAGAAAGAATTCTTAAGCTAGGACTAAATCCTGATAGAGCCGATGTGATAATCCCTGCAACAAAAGTTTTGTTAACTGCACTCAAAACGGCTGAAATAGATCAGGTATTTGTTCCGCAAGTTGGTTTGTCGGATGGTATTGTTCATTTACTTTACGATAAGTATAAAGGAATGCCTGAGCTCCCTTTTAACTAATCAATAATCTTTGCATCCATATGCGGCGGGACAAAATATAAAAGTCCTGTATTAGCATCAAGGCAATTGTAGTTTTTTCTTCTTAATTCACCTCTGATAAATTGCTGTCCGTTTTTAATTTCAAACTTTGAATTTAATGGAATGTCTTCAACATGTATCCAACCATCGTTTCTGTTGTCAAATGTTTTAAGCGATTTCATTAGCGTAACATCACTGCAACTAGAGGCTGCTGGATTTTTAATGTATCCAATCAAAGCCTCTTTTACATTCAACGGAAATATTTCATCTCTTATAAAGGGAATAAGCAATTGTCTGAATTCATCTTTCCATTCTTGACCATGAGGCATCACACGATTACCATGTTTAAGAAAGCAGGTAAGATGCGCTACTTCATGCGTAAAGGTGATTAAAAAAGCATAGTGATTTAAATCGTGGTTAATGGTGATGGTGTGATTAGCTCCGTTGTAGGGCGGACGATAATCACCGTTTTTAGTTGCGCGCGTATGTTTAATGCGTACACTGATTTTATACTTCCTTATCCATTCAACGCAAGTAGCAACTGAATTTTCTGGAACATATTTTAATAAAGCTATTCGAAGTTGATCTTCGGTAACCATTATTTTAATAGTTGATAAACAATTAATGAAGTGAAATAAGCTAAAGCTGATAAATAAACAAACTGAATAATTGGCCATTTCCAGCTTCCAGTTTCACGCTTTACAACTGCGAGTGTGCTCATGCATTGCATTGCAAACGCATAAAATAACATCAGCGACCAGCCAACGGCAACGGTGTAACGAGGTTGACCGGTGACAACATCTTTTTCAATGCGCATTTTTTCTTTTACTGTTAAGTTTTCGTCGTTACCCACACTGTAAATAGTTGTCATGGTACCAACAAACACTTCTCTTGCTGCAAATGATGTCACGAGCGCAATTCCAATCTTCCAGTCGAAACCAAGCGGCTTAATAACAGGTTCGAGTAAATGACCTAATTGTCCGGCGTATGAATATTCTAATCGCTGCGATTCTAATAACAATTTCTTTTCTGTGTTTTCAGCATTATCGGTCATCTGTTCAATCTGCTGATTTACTTTTTCATATTTATCTCCTGGACCGCGAGATGATAAAAACCATAATACAATACTGATAGCAATAATAATTTTACCAGCATCAATTAAAAATATTTTTACTTTTTCAAGAATGGAATAACCAATGTTCGACCAGCGTGGCATCCGGTAAACAGGAATTTCCATGATGAAATAACTCTTTTGTTTTGTTTTGATTAATCCGCTGATTACAACCGATGCAACTAATGCAGCAATGAATCCAATTAAGTAAAGCGACATCAAAACCATTCCTTGTAAATTAAATACACCAACATAAGTTGAAGGAATAATTAACGAAATAAGCAAAGTGTAAACAGGTAAGCGTGCTGAACAACTCATTAGGGGAGTAACTAAAATAGTTACCATGCGTTCTTTCCATGAGCTTATTGTTCTTGTCGACATAATAGCAGGAACAGCGCAAGCAACACCACTCATTAAAGGAATTACTGATCTTCCATTTAATCCGAAGTTGCGCATCAGTTTATCCATTAAGAAACTAACGCGTGCCATATACCCTGTATCTTCAAGTATCGCAATGAACATAAACAGCATCGCTATCTGCGGCACAAAAATGATGATGCCACCAATGCCTGCCAGAACACCATTAACTATTAAGTCATTCAATACGCCTTTCGGAAGAAGGTTGCTTACTAAATCAATGAAACCTGTAAAGGTTTCATCAATAAAGTTCATCGGAAATTCTGCTATAGAAAATATCGATTGAAATATGATAAATAAAATACACAGGAAAATTACATATCCCCATACACGATGCACAAGTAATCGATCGATACGAGTACTGAATGATACTTTCTTTTGGTCAGCAACGTTTACGCAACTATCAATAATTTGCTGAATAGCTTTGTATCGTTCTAATGATTCAAACGATTGAATTTTATTTCCATCATATTCAACTCCCTCAAAAAACTGTTTTAATTTTTTTATTTGTTCAGTCGATAAATTAAATTGCTCAAGAGTGTTAATATGATTGGCAATTTGTAAAGCGGCATAATTACTTTTTAACTGAAGCTCTTTTCTTATTCCACCTAAGATTGATGGTTTTATAAGTGTTGTATCATAAACATCGGTAATAGGAACAGGAATGTCATTTATCAAAGCTTGCTTTAATTCTTCAATACCAACACCTTTACGCGCTATAATCGGACAAACACGAATACCTAATCGTCGCTCTAATTCGTCGGGCTTTATTTTTATTCCCTGCGATTGAACTAAGTCCATCATATTTAAAGCAAGCACCGTTGGAATCTTTAAATCGATTACCTGAGATGCAAGAAATAAACTACGCTTTAAATTAGTCCCATCTGCAAGTATAACTACTACGTTTGGATGGTCTTCGTTTTTTGGATCACACAATACTTCAAACGGAATTCTTTCATCCGGTGAAGTAGGATATAAACTATAGGTTCCTGGTAAATCGAGAATTTCTAAATGATTTGCTTCACCTGTTGTTGAATTAAAAATAGTTGCTGAGCCTGTTTTTTTCTCAACTGTAACACCCGGGAAATTGGCAATTTTTTGATGAAGTCCTGTAAGTAAATTAAAAAGTGAACTCTTTCCTACATTAGGATTCCCTATTAAAGCGACTTTGATTTTTTTCTTTGATTCCTGCACACCCTGACCCCCGAAAATTAATCAACCTGTTTTACTAAGATGTTTTCTGCTTCATCTTTACGGATGCATAACATCGTTCCTGCAACACTTATGGCAATCGGGCATCCTAACGGAGCAAATCGATCAATAGTGATAATCTCTCCTGGCAAGCAACCCATATCCAACATCTTTTGTTGCATGCTTTCATCCTTGTAGGAATCTACAATGCACTTATCTCCTTTCTTAAGTTGAGATAGTTTTTTAGAGGCGGTGGACATTTGCTTATTTAGAATCATTCTAACAGATTGCTAAGATACTATTTACATCAGTAATGAAACAAGTAAAGCAATCAACTTTTTTTGATATTGCTTTATTTCAGTAGGTTACGACAAAATGATTTTTCTCAACATGGTTTTTTATGCTCAACAGGCTGCGTTTTTCCAAAGCTCGGACAGTGGCAATTCTTCTTAAACAATTTGCAACTTGATAGTGAAATTGTAAATAGGATAAGCACTAGTAGAATCGATTTTTTTTTCATTGCCAGTTAATTTATATGAAGAGGAGTAAATTTAAAACTTCCACCGTCAAAAAGTCCTTTGTCGCTTAGTTTCAATTCAGGAATTACTAACAATGCCATAAATGATAAAACCATGTAAGGGTCTTTTAAAGTACTTCCCATTTTTTTAGCAGCTGCATCAATTTCTGAATATTGTTTACCTATCGTTTCTGCATTTGCATCACTCATTAATCCAGCAACAGGTAATCCAATCACCATTTCTGAATCGTTGCTAACTAAGCTTAGTCCACCGCCGCATTCAATAATTAAATTAGTTGCTTTACACATTGCTTCATCATCAACGCCAATTACAATAATATTATGCGAGTCGTGCGCAACACTCGAGGCAATGGCGCCTTCTTTTATTCCGAAATTCTTTATGAAAGCACATGAAACGGGTGCCTGAGTATAGCGATTAACAACTGCTATTTTCAAAACATCATTTTCAATATTGCTTTCTAAATAGCCATTTATAATTGTTGCTTTTTCGTTGGATGATTTAGTGATTAATTGTCCGTCTAAGGCATTGATTACATTAATAACCTCCGCTTCAGCTTTTATTCTAAAAACGTCTGAATTGATTTTATCTTTTATAAACTGATTGGGTGTCGCGTGAGAAATCTTTTGAAGCTTTACTTCTGAACCATCAAAAACTTCTTCTCCATTAATAATTGTTTTTAATACTTTGAAATCTTTCAAATTATTAACGGAAATAAAATCGGCTTTATCTCCAACTCTCAATGTACCAACTTTCATATTGTAATGCTGAACGGGATGAATACATGCTATCGAAAGAACATCAAAAAGATTGTATCCTAATGCTATGGATTTACGAACATGTTCATCGATATGAAATAGTAATAACTCATCAGGATGTTTATCATCACAACAAAACATTAGTTGTTCAGGATGTTTTGCAATCAAAGGGTGTAATACTTCAAAGTTTCGCGCTGCGGATCCCTCACGAATAAGAATTTTCATTCCAAGTTGAAGTTTTTCAAACGCTTCGTCGTAAGTAAAACACTCGTGATCTGTTGTTATTCCTGCCGATATATATTTTTTTGCTTGCTCACCTCTAAGACCTGGTGCATGTCCATCAATTGGCTTGTTATATTTTTTTGCAAGCGCTATTTTACGTAGTACTTCATCATCATCGAATAGCACTCCTGGATAATTCATCATTTCTGATAAATAAAAAATATCATCCATTTTTAGTAACTGCTCAACACCATTTGAATCGATAACTGCACCCGCCGTTTCAAAATTAGTTGCAGGTACGCAAGAAGGTGCTCCAAAATGAAATTTCAATTTGGCTTCACGTGAATTATCAATCATGTATTGAACCCCACTAATACCAAGTACATTAGCAATTTCATGAGGATCGCTGATTGTTGCAACAGTCCCGTGTTTAAGTGCAACACGTGCAAATTCATAGGGGACCAACATCGATGACTCAATATGAATATGAGCATCAATAAAGCCAGGTAAAAAGTATACTTCAGATTCTGTAAATTCCTCTTTAATCTCTGCGATGATTCCTTCTTTCACCACAATTGTTCCTTTGAATATCTTACGATTATAAAGGTCGATTATGTTACCACTGTAATTTTGTTCTCTATTCATAGAAAGCGAATGTAAGGAATGATCATTTAAAAGGGTCAGAAATTAGTACGTTTAAATTACAATTAGTTCATTTCAATAATAGTTTTGTATTTCTTTTTCGTTACATTTGTAATTATTCAACAATTTATCAATTACTATTAAATGAAAACAGGCAAAGTAAAATTCTTCAATGAAGCAAAAGGTTATGGCTTTATTATCGAAGACGAAACAAACAGAGAAATCTTTATTCACCACAGTGGTTTAGTCGACAAAGTTCGTGAGAACGATGTTGTTTCTTACGAAGTGATCGAAGGACGTAAAGGTTTGAACGCTGTATCAGTGAAAAAAGTGCAATAATTATATACTATTGTATTTTCGAGTAACAAATCCCGTCTCATTGAGTCGGGATTTTTTTATGCAGTTCGTTGATTTTTTTAATTTTGTTTAATGCAACGTCGCGAATTTTTTGATACACCTATTGAATACTTAAAAGGAGTTGGTCCTCAGAGAGGCGATGTCTTAAAAAAAGAATTTTCAATTTTTACGTTCGAAGATTTACTTCATCATTATCCATTTCGATACATCGATCGCTCGAAGTTTTATAAAGTAGCTGAGCTAAATGCTGATATGCCTTATCTTCAAATAAAAGGTAAGTTATCAAGGATTCAGTCGCATGGTGATAAGCGCACTACACGAATTACTGCTATTTTTTCAGATGATACTTGTTCCATTGAGTTGATTTGGTTTCAAGGATTAAAATGGGCTAAGAATTATTTAAAGCCTAATATCGAATATGTCGTTTTTGGAAAGCCGTCTTCGTTTAATGGAAAATTAAATATCGTGCATCCTGAAATGGAAGAGTCGTCGAAAGTAGAATTATTTAATGGACCATCGCTCACAGGAGTCTATAGCGTAACTGAAAAGTCACGTGCTATAGGTTTAGATACTAAAGCAATTGTAAAACTGCAACGTAATTTAATAACAGCAATTCCTGCTTTTATTCAAGATGTTTTCCCTACGGATATTTTGCAAAAGCATACGTTAATGTCGTTGCGCGACGCCTATATAAATATTCATTTCCCTAAAGATGAAATGTCGCTGCGATTAGCTACACGAAGATTGAAATTTGATGAATTGTTTTTTATTCAACTACGACTTTTGCGTGCAAAGGCACAACGAAATGAAATTTACAGAGGGAAGGTTATTTCGGTAATTGGAGATGTGTTCAATACATTTTTTAAAAACTATCTTCCGTTTGAATTAACCAATGCTCAAAAGCGTGTGTTGAAAGAAATCCGAATTGATATGGGCACTGGCAAACAAATGAATCGTTTGTTGCAAGGTGATGTAGGTAGTGGTAAAACAATGGTTGCCTTATTAAGTATTTTAATGGTTATTGATAATGGCTTTCAGGCTTGTTTAATGGCGCCAACTGAGATATTAGCTAATCAACATTTTATTTCCATTAGTGAAGCGCTGAAGGATATGGATGTTCAAGTAGAACTACTCACAGGAAGTACGAAAGCCGCGAAGCGAAGAGAATTATTACAGGATTTATCCGAAGGCCGCTTGAAGATTCTTATAGGCACTCACGCATTGATAGAAGATCGTGTGCAGTTTAACAATCTCGGGTTGGTTGTAATCGATGAACAGCATCGTTTCGGTGTGCAGCAACGCGCAAAACTATGGATGAAAGATGGTGTTGCGCCTCATGTTTTAGTTATGACGGCGACGCCTATACCCCGAACGCTCGCTATGACATTATATGGCGACTTAGATACTTCTGTTATTGATGAGTTGCCTCCAGGAAGAAAACCAATTACTACTTCACATCGTTTCGAATCTGCTCGATTAGCAGTGCTCGGATTTATGAAAAGTGAAATTGCAAAAGGCCGTCAAGTGTATGTTGTTTATCCATTAATTGAGGAATCTGAAAAGCTTGATTACGCTAATTTATTTGAAGGGTATGAGGCCATTTGTAAAGAGTTTCCATTGCCACAGTATTCTGTTAGTATTGTTCATGGTAAAATGAAGCCTGCTGAAAAAGAGGCAGAGATGCAGCGATTTGTGAGCGGTAAAACGAATATCATGGTTGCAACAACAGTAATTGAGGTAGGCGTAAATGTTCCTAATGCCTCAATTATGATTATTGAGTCCGCTGAGCGCTTTGGATTATCTCAACTACATCAGTTGCGCGGTAGGGTAGGTCGTGGCGCAGATCAAAGCTATTGCATTCTAATGACAGGAAATAAACTAAGTAGCGAAGGTAAACTACGTTTAAAAACGATGTGCGAAACCAATAATGGTTTTGAAATAGCAGAAGTCGATTTGAATTTACGTGGTCCTGGTGATATTGCAGGCACTCAACAAAGTGGGGTAGTCGATTTACACATTGCCGATCTCGCTAAGGACAGAGCAATTATGGAAGAAGCAAAGGTCGTTGCAGAGGTTATCGTAAATCAAGATGCAAAATTATCAGACCCGCGAAATATATTTATTCGAGAGAAATTAAATCGTCTCGAATCAGAAAAAACAAATTTTAGTAGAGTGAGTTAAACAACTTTTTGAATTAGTACAACAGCATAAGCTGCAACCCCTTCTTCACGTCCAACATAACCAAGCTTTTCATTTGTTGTTGCTTTAATAGAAATATCTTCTGTACTGATTTTTAAAATAGGAGCAAGGCGCTCTTTCATTAAATCAATATGTGGTTTGATTTTAGGCTGTTCTAAAACTAAGCTGATATCTGCATTCCCAACAGAATAATTTCTTTCGTCTAATAAATCTATTACGCGAGCAAGTAAAATTGTACTATCGATATTTTTAAATGCAGCGTCTGTATCAGGAAAATAATAACCAATATCTTTTAATCCTGCCGCACCTAATAAGGCATCGCACAATGCATGTATCACCACATCAGCATCTGAATGACCAAGGGCCCCTTTTACATGGGGGATATCTACTCCACCTAATATTAGTTTTCTACCTTCTTGTAATTGATGGACATCAAATCCGAATCCTACTTTAATTTTCATGTTCGTTAAAATAAAATAAGGGCTTTCGCCCTTATTTATTATTCTGTATCGGTATCGTCTTTATTGCCTGCATTCGCATCAAAGTCGAATGTTAATGTAAAGTGCAATGTGTTTTCTAATGGGTTTCTTTGATCAGTTGGAATCAGATATGCTAAATCAAGTCCAAATACATTGTAGCGTAAACCTGCACCAAGTGTAAAGTATTTTCTGTTTCCTTTCGTTTGGTCTTCAAAAAAGTACCCAGCTCTGAATGCAAATTGTTTGTCGTACCAATACTCCATTCCAAAACCAATATTTATTTCTCTTAACTCCTCTCTTGCTCCACCTGGCGCATCACTGAAAGACTGGAAAATGCCTTGTGCAATTCCTACATCTGGATCTTTTCCGAATAAGATAACAGAGTTAGAGCTATTCGTTGAATCTTGCGTGTAGATAGGAGGGGTTGGAACAAGTAGTTTATTAAAGTCTAATCCGAATGATAAATCATTGTATTCGTTAAGTTTTAATTTTAGTCCAGGTCCAATTCTTAAGTTAGTAGGAATAAAGTTTTCAGTTCCCGTTTCAGTATAAGAAATTTTAGCTCCGATGTTGCTGATGTTTATACCCGCTGTTAGTAATGCATCCATTCCACCAACTTCAATTTCCTTTTGATAGAATCCAGAAACATCGGCAGCAACTGAGTTTCCAGCTTTACTGTCTGCTCCTTCTACTGCGGTTCCTCCAGTTAAATTTGAATGGATAAAACGCAATGCCATACCACCACTAAAATTATCACTTAGTTTTCTAGAATAAGCAAAGTCCAAAGCAAATTCATTTGGTTTGAAATCACGAATTGTATTTCCATTATTATCAGTGAAAGTAATATTACCTAATGAAAAATATCTTAACGATCCTCCAATTGCTTGCTGTCCTTTTAATTTAGTATAACCAGATACATAAGCAATGAACATGTCATTTACTAATGCTTTTAACCATGGTGTATAAGAAACAGCAAATCCGCTTTTCTTTTCATTAAACGCAAGTTTAGCGGGATTCCAGTGGATTGAATTAACATCGGCAGAACTAGAAACGCCAATATCACCCATACCCCCTGCTCTTGCTTCAGGAGAAATTCCTAAAAAAGGCACAGCAGTCGTAATAGTGTTTATTTGGCCTAATAAATTTGTTTGGCTGCTAGTCTGAGACAAAGCAATCTGACTTGTTCCAAGAAAGATGGCAAAAACGAGTTTTACTTTATAATTCAATTTCATAATAGATGAATCTTCTCTTTTTATAAGTTGGCAAATATAAGTATTTAGCGTATAAATTCTATTTTTTCTTTTTAGCGAAGGATGACAAGCTTCTCAATTTTCTCCGCCGTTTCCCCATCAGCGGTTCTGATTTTCAATCGATAGATATATGCGCCCTGTCCTATTTTATCTCCGAAATCATCTTTGCCGTCCCATGTTAACGGACTGTTTCTATAGCCATCGCAAATTTGATAGTCCGACAAAGTTCTGATTAATTTACCTGAAACTGTAAATATCTGAACCTGGATAGTCATGCCTGTGCAAGGTTTGTTATGCTCAAAATAGAAGGAAGTGTTTGTGGTAAAAGGATTCGGATAATTTAATACATGGTCTAATGCCAGCGTTGACGAATTAGCTACTACAAATTCGGTGTTGGATGTCGAGGAATTACCATTTATATCCCAAGCCTTCAATGTTAAGGTATGAGGGCCCTCCGTTAATTCCGATAATTTATATTTCACGATTCCTTTTTGGTAACTGTTTAATTCTGATTCGTAGTAATCATTTAGAACGAGAACAGATTGCTGATTATTGTCTAATAAAGCTGTAATATCATGACCGATTCCGTTTCCAACTGTATTAATTCCGCTTGAGTCGGATAAACGAGCGAATATAATTGGATCTTCACTAGTTAATCCACCCGCTGTAAAATTTTCATCGTTTAAAAAGAGATTAATTGATGGGCCATCTTGGTCGTTTAATCCGTTTGCCGAAATACCGCCAATTAAAATTCCTTCGTCATAACCATTTCCATCACTTACTTCATCGTGTACATAATAGCTTAATCGACCAGCTCCAAATTGATAGTTAATATCTTTTGGTACAATAAAACTACACGTAAATTCGCCATTGGTCACTGACGATTTACCTCTGTAAATAATATTTTTTCGAAGTATAAAACTATCAGGCAAACTAACATCGTTGCCTGTTGCATCATTCACAAGATTGTATATTTTTTTCTCCTTGTCAAAAATAGTGGTGAAAACGGTGCCATTAAAATTCGATTGCAACGTATTATTTTGATCGGTTACCTTTCCTTTAATGGTCACTTTGCTTAATGCCTTTAGTGTATCCGAAACAACTCCATCTTCTTTGATTTCTTCTGTTACTACTTTTAAAGTAGGGTAGGCTAATCGGATGGAAGGGTCGCCAAGTAAGGTAACATTTCTGTTTCCTGGATTCTCGATTTTTGCTAAACGTTGTATATCACCAACACAAGGCATTTGTCCATTAATTGGAGTAAACATGTATTTTAATAAATCGCCATTTATTACTTCATTGTCTAAAGCAAAAGCTAAACGCACAGTTGTAAATAAGCAGATACCGCCGCCTTTATTGTTTAATAAAACTAATTCACCAGCAGCTGTTCTTTTCGGATCATCAAATCGGCTGAATTCGCAGGTTGCTGTAATGAACGCGGGCATCGAATTAAGATTCGACCAACTATTAATCATATCAATATTTAAAATTGCTTCTGATGACCATCCCAGCTCTCCCCCATGTCCTGTGTAATTAATCAAGAAAGCCCCTTTTTCAATTCGTTTATTAATCGCTTCGTTAACGTCTGGATATCGTTGTCCTCCTGGTGTCGACTCCTGCTCATAAGCATCACTAACAATTTTATCAATATTATAAACACGGTTGTTGGCTGAAACCGTTGATGCAATTCTTTCACTTTGACGGAAATGTAAATTCCTGTCCTGATCATCAGCAACAAAGCAAAGCACATTACGCCAGTCGCCAAATCGCGATGATGAATTAGATGCGCAAGAAGCCACTGAACTGGTATTGCCCGGGGTTTCGTAGGTGATTATTTTATCTACCATTAATCGGGCATCTGTAATATCTCTTACTGGAATTCTGCCAATTCCTACATCTATTAATTCTGCTCCTGTTAACGTACCTTCATTAACA
>CAMBYJ010000022.1 GCA_945872015.1 Chitinophaga pinensis
TGCTCTTACTTATTTATGGAGTACGGGTGCAACAACAGCTGTCATATCAAGTATTGGTGCAGGAACTTTTACAGTTACAATTACTGATTTAAACGGTTGTAGTGTAGTTAGGAACGTAACATTAATTAATCAGGCAGGCCCATCAATTATATCAAGCGTTATAACTGATCCACTTTGTAATGGAGGAAATAATGGATCAATAAATATTTCTGTTAGTGGTGGAACGCCTGTTTTAAATTATAGTTGGAGTAATGGGCAAACAATACAAGATGCTTCAGGCCTAGTTGCAGGAACATACACCGTAACAATTACTGACGCTAATAATTGCACTACTACTGGAAGTTATGTCGTTGGTGAACCATCTGCAATAACAGCTTCATTTACTTCGACACCTTCTACTTGTAATCAAAATAATGGAACGTTAACAGTACTTGCAGTTGGTGGCACACCTGGCTATACTTATTTATGGAATAATGGAAATACATCATCATCTATAAACAACCTTTTAGCAGGAAATTATACAGTAACCATTACCGATTCACGTTCATGTAAGCTGGTTCAAAGTGCAACTGTCTTATCGCAGCCCACTCCGGTGGTTGTTCAAAATTCTTTGGCAAATGTTTTATGTAATGGTGATAGTACCGGGGCGATAAGTATCACAGTTAATGGGGGAACTGCTCCATTTATTTTCTTATGGTCTAATGGTGCAACAACTCAAAACATTACAAATCTTACTAACGGTTCTTATACTGTAACCGTAACAGATGCGAATGGTTGCACAGGGACAAAATCATTCTTCATTTCTCAGCCAGCAATTTTATCATTAGTCAATAATTCTGTATTGAATTCTACTTGTGGACAAGCGAATGGATCAGTAGAGGTTAATCCAATAGGCGGTATTAGCCCTTACTTATATTTATGGAGTACAGGTTCAACCACCAATCAGATTACGAATGTAGTGGCAGGGAATTATACCTTAACAGTAACTGATGCTAATGGATGTACACGTGCTAGAAATTTTATTGTTCAAAATACTAACGGTCCTGTATTAACGCTTTCTAATCAAACGAATGTTTCGTGTTATGGAGGTGCTAATGGTGCACTCGATATTTTAGTTACGGAGGGTGTTAGTCCTTATACATATTTATGGTCGAGTGGTGCAGTTACCCAGGATATATCAAATATTACAGCAGGTAATTACTCTGTTACTATTACAGATGCGAATGGTTGTGTAGCAGGACAGCAGTTTACGGTTACTCAAAATGATTCAATTGTTATTCAGTCTACAATTGTTGATGCTAATTGCGGTCAGAATTCTGGATCAATTAATCTGAATGTATCAGGTGGTACATCTCCTTATTCGTATAGTTGGAGTAGTGGTGGTACAAGCAATGCTATAAATAATTTGATAGCAGGAACATATTCAGTTACAATTACCGATGGTCAATTATGTATTAAGCAAGGTGTATTTGTTGTTGCAGATATCCCAGGGCCATCAATAATTTTAGATACATTAATTAATTCTACATGTCATAGTCAAGCTCTTGGTGCTATTCAGATATCTATTACAAATGGTACTGCTCCTTACACTTATCAATGGAGCAATGGAATTACAGCGCAAGACAATTTAAATGTTGTTGCAGGTATTTATACTGTTACGGTGACTGATATTAATAATTGTGTTGCAACGGAGACCTATACCATAAATCAACCTGCAGCTATTGATGCAACATTTAATGTAACCAATGCTAATTGTGATTTGTCAAATGGTTCAGCTACAGTAATTGCAACAGGTGGTGTTGGTGGTTATTCTTATTTGTGGAGTAACGGAGTTGCAGGAAATACAATATCAAATCAAAGTTTAGGAAATTATAGTGTGACCATTACTGATGCAAATAATTGTGCCGTGGTTGATTCAGTAAATATTTTTAACTCAGGACAAGCAACGGTTAGTTTAATAACACAAATTAATCCTATTTGTAATGGTTCTGCCAACGGACAATTAACAGTTACAGTTGTTGGAGGCTTAGGTCCTTATCAATTGCAATGGTCAAATGGTGGTTCAGCTTACTCTAATACAAACCTTGTTGCAGGAAATTATATTTTAACGGTAACTGATATTACCGGTTGTTCATCACAAACATCTTATACTTTAGTTGAACCAGACCCATTGGCAATTTCATTTGTAACAAGCGACGAGCATTGTGGTCAAAGTGATGGTTCTATTAGTGCAAGCGTTACAGGTGGTAACGGACTTTATACCTATAGCTGGTCTAATGGCTCTTCAAATTCATTAATTACTGGACTATCAAATGGAAGCTATACACTAACGGTTACGGATATCCTTGGTTGCTCATCTGTGGCGATTCAAGCTGTAAATAATATTGCTGCACCAGTAGTTTCACAAATACAGATTACGGATGCTATTTGCTATAGCAGTGCCACTGGTATAATTAACATTACAGTACAAGGTGGAGTTGAACCTTATACTTATTTGTGGAGTAATAATGAAATAGTAGAAGATATCGTGAATGCAAGTGCAGGTAGCTATTCAGTGACTGTAACTGATAACTTCGGTTGTACTGTAAGAAGAAGCTTTGTTGTTAGTCAACCTGATTCTATTGTGATTTCATCTATGATTGATAACGCAGGATGTGGAAACAACAATGGAGAGATTATGATTACTGTTGTGGGAGGGGTAGGACCATATACTTATAGTTGGTCAAACGGATTAACAAATGATACTATTCAAAATTTGTTTGCTGGTGTGTACTCTGTTATAGTTGCTGATAATAATAATTGTATTACCCAGGAAACATTTGCTGTAAATAATATTAGTTCAACAAACATACTACTCGATTCTATTTTAAATGTAAGTTGTAACAACCAATCAAACGGAAGTATTTACTTAAGTATCGCTCAAGGTGAGCCTCCTTATAATTATGAATGGTCAACTGGGGCAACAACCTTGAATTTAACGAACCAGCCTGCAGGTCAGTATGTGCTTACAGTAACAGATAATAATGGATGTATCAGTATTTATATTGATACAATTACTCAACCAGATCCAATTCAATTGTTATCCTTCGTTATTAATCCAAAGTGTAATTTAAGTAATGGTGATATCTCTGTTGTTCCGGCTGGAGGAACCCTGCCTTACACCTATAGTTGGAATACGGGTCAGACATCATCAACAATTGCAGGATTAAATACTGGCACATATACGCTAACCGTTACGGATATTAATGGTTGTACTTCGATATTAACTGATTCGATTTTTAATTCAGGTAGTCCTTCGGTGACTTTAGTACAATTAGATTCTGTTAGCTGTAATGGATTAAGTGATGGTAATATAAACGTTGACGTAAATGGAGGAATATCTCCTTACACTTATCAATGGGTTGGAACTAGTCAGAATACAGAAGATATATCTAATATTCCAGCAGGTGGGTATTCATTAATTGTGACCGATGATGTTGGATGTACGTACAGTGAGTCATATACAGTTTATCAACCAATTCAAATTCAGGTAAATTTATTGGTAGTTCAAAATGCAAGCTGCGGCAGTAATAACGGATCTGCAGTAGCCAATGCATTAGGAGGCTCAGGTAACTTCAATTATTACTGGTCAAACGCTACTAATAATGATACGTTATTTAATGTTGGAGCAGGTAGTTATACGTTAGTGGCTGTGGATGGTAGTGGTTGCTCTTCATCAATAATTGTGAATGTTAGCAATATCAACGGGCCAGTTATTGCAAGTGTAGATTCTGGAAATGTTACTTGTCCTGATGTAAACGATGGTTTTATTAGTATATCAATTGCAGGTGGTACACAACCTTATCAGTTTGCATGGAGTAATTTACCTGATACAACATCAAATGTGATTAATTTAACTGGAGGTAATTACACACTAACGGTAACGGATGCACTTAATTGTATTGCTGTAAGAACTGTTGCAATCGAAAAGCCTCAACCAATTGCTATTAATGGATTTACTCCTTCGTTAAATTCGCCTTATAACTTATCATGTTTTGGGAGCGATGATGGTTCGATTGTTTTAAATGTAACAGGAGGTACTTCGCCTTATAATTACGTTTGGAGTAATGGAAATATTTCACAGAATATTTCTTCATTACAAGCAGGAACATATACTGTATTCCTTACTGATAACAATGGTTGTACAAAAGATTCTACATTATTTATTACCCAACCACCACAGTTGTTGGCCAATGCGGGTACTGATTTTAATGTTTGTGGGCAATCACAAGCCAATCTTAGCGCATTGCTTCCAACCTATGGAATTGGTGGATGGATTTTATCTTCAGGTCCTTCAACATTATTGTTTGCCGATTCAACAAACAATACTTCCCTGATATCTAATCTTGCTTTTGGTGATTATCAATTATTATGGGTTGTTTCAGATGGTGTTTGTTCCGATTCTGATTTGGTAATAGTCAATGTGTCTTCAGAAATTATTGCACAAGCAGGGAGCGATAAAATTCTTTGCGGAAAGGAAATTAGTCTTAATAGTACTCGACCTCAATTTGGATTTGGATACTGGAGTGATTCTTCATCAGCGATCATTGCTGATACAACCGATCCATTTACATCAGTTTCTAATTTAAGTTATGGTGTAAATGTTTTTAACTGGATTGTAGTTAATGGGACTTGTCGTGATACGGGCACAGTAAAAGTATTTGTCCGCGATTCTATTGATTGTCTTGATCCTGTTTTGTTGCCCAATGCATTTACTCCCAATAACGATGGGTACAACGATTTCTTCGAGATAAAAGGGATACAAGATTTTCTGGATAATGAAATAACCATTTTTAATAGATGGGGACTGGTAGTTTATAATACAGAAAATTATTTTAACACATGGGATGGAAGAGATAACGATGGTAATATGCTGTCGGACGGAACTTATTTCGCTGTTTTGAAATTAAGATCAATTAATAAATTTTATAAAACTTATATTGATTTAAGACGATGAAGCGGTTACTGATAGTTATCTTTTTGTTTTGCTCGTCGTTTATAATGGCGCAGCAAACTCCGTTGGTAAGTCATTATATGTTCAATGGTTTGGTACTTAATCCTGCATATGCAGGCAGCAAGGAGTTTGTTAGCACGACTATGTTGTATCGTAAGCAATGGGTAGGATTTGAAGGTGCTCCTGTAACTTTCTCTGGAAGTATTCACGGATTATTGCCTAAAAAGAAATTAGGCATGGGTGCATTTATCCAGAAAGATAAAATAGGAAAGACGAATCAAACGGATGTTTATGTTTCCACTTCTTATCATTTGCCATTAGGTGATGTCAGTAAATTAAGTGTAGGATTGCAGTTGGGTGCAACTAATTTCAATTCTAACGTAGTCGAATTAACGTATTGGGATCCGGGTGATAAAATTTTCGATTATAATACGTTTAGTTCTGTATTGCCGAATGCAGGTTTCGGTGCCTATTTTTATCGTCCGATGTTTTACGCAGGGGTGTCGGTACCGTACCTTGTAAACTATCGACCTTCTGAAAATCGCGAAGAGGGTTCGACGCAAACTCATCATTTAGGTCGTCGAATGTATTTGACTGTTGGAGGAGTAATTGAAACCGAAGGTGATATTAAAATAAAACCATCTTTATTATTAAAGAAGGAAGGCACTTCAGCTATGCAATACGACTTGAATGTAAATGTATTATTCAACGAGATATTCTGGTTGGGAGCTTCGTACCGATCGAAGGAAGCAATCGTAGCACTATTCGAATATCAGATAAATAGAAAGTTTAGAGTTGGTTATTCTTATGATATTACGCTAGGAGGAATTAGTAATTATAATTCAGGTTCACATGAATTAATGTTGGGTTACGACTTTGGATATCCTGTATTAAAAATTAAATCACCACGCTATTTTTAAAATGAAAAATAAAGTACGCATATATCTTTTGATGCTGGTGCTGTTTAGCGGTTGTGTAAATATTCGACTTCGTACAGCTAATGAGAATTATTCTCTATCTGCATATGCAACTGCTGTTGAAGATTATGAATTTGTTTTATCAAAGCGTTTTGAGCGTGAAGCGGCAATTAATCTTGCCGACTGTTATTATAATATGGGCAACGCAATCAAAACAGAGTTCTGGTATAAAAAGCTATTTAGTTATCCTAATCCTAAAGTTGAATGGAATTATCGTTTAGGTGATGCGCTAATAAAAAATGGGAAGTATCAAGAAGCAAAAAAATATTTAGAGGTTTGTTATAGTATAAACGTGTCCGATAATAAAGTTAAAAATCTTCTTGCAGTTTGTGATAGTGCTTTTGTATTTTATAATGACACGCAGCTGTATGATGTAAAACCAATACGCTATTGTAGTGAAGGTGTTAATGTGTTTAGTCCTATCTATTATAAAAAAGGAATTTTGTTTGTTTCCGATATGCGACATAAAGGAATGTCAAATTTAAAATCAGATATTTCAGGTAATCAATACTTCGATTTGTTTTATGGACAAAAATCTGATAACGGTAACTGGATGGAAGCATTGCCACTCGGTGGTGATATTAATGGAAAATTTAATGAAGGTCCTTTGGCCTATGATCGTACTACTTCGAAAGTTTATTTTACTCGAAACAATTACGTCAGCAATAAAATCGAAAAAAATAAAAAGAGTTTTAATGTCTTAAAAATTTTTGAGGCAAGTATTGAAAACACTAATGCTACAATAGCTGGTCCTTTGAAATTAGGTAGTGATGAATATTCTGTCGGACATCCAGCACTTAATTCAAATGGTGATGTAATGTATTTTATTGCAAATCTTCCTTGGGGATATGGTGGTACTGATATTTATAAAACAATGCGAGTAAATAATGCATGGACTGCTCCAGAAAACTTAGGTCGTACAATTAATTCCTCGGGCAACGAAATGTTTCCTTTCGTCGGAAATGATTCTACAATTTATTTTTCTTCGGATGGTAATTTTGGTTTAGGTGGGTTAGATATTTACGAGTCGAATTTCTCAAATGGAGCATGGTCTGTTCCTTATAATGTTGGTTATCCTGTAAATTCTTCTCAAGATGATTTTGGATTCATCTGTGATAGCACTGGCTATAATGGATTGTTTTCTTCTAGTCGTGGAGATGGTTATGATAAAATTTATGAGTTTAAGCGAACACCACCACAAATTGTAGTACATGTTGATGTAGTAGATCAATTATCTCATGATGGAGTTTCTAATGCTTTTATTGCTGTTTTTAAAGATGAAAAATTTTATAAAAAATTTAATTGTAATTCGAATGGAAGTTTAACTTTTATGGTGGAGTCGGAGCATGGTTTTGAAATTAAATGTCGAGATAACATTCACTACCAAAAGAAGTTTACAATAGATACTCACGGAGCAAAGCAATCGGATACAATTTTTGTAAAGTTCGATTTAAAGCCAATTGATATTAATAGACCATTTATTTGGTATGGAATTTCATTTAATAAAAAATCAACTAACTTGCTTCCTTCATCTGATGAGTCATTGCAATTATTAGCTTCTGTTTTAAAGGATAATCCAGGTTTGAAAGTGGAGATAGGTTCTTATACCGATGTTCGAGGAAGTGATAGTGATAATAAAACACTTACCAAGCAACGTGCTCAGTTGGTAAAGCAAGCTTTGATAAATGCAGGTGTTAGTGCTTCACAAATGGAGTTTAAGGGTTATGGTTCATCAAAAATTCTTAATCAATGTAAAGGCGGTTTGCTTTGTATTGAAGAAGATCATCAAGTAAATAATCGTATAGAAATCACTGTGCTTTCGGTATCCGAGTAAAGAAGATGAATCATATTCCTTTAGCCGAACGACTACGACCTAAATCATTAAATGATATAGTTGGCCAGCAACACTTAACTGGTGAAAATGGAGTTTTAAGAAAGTTTATTGAAAGTAAAACACTACCCTCGATAATATTTTGGGGCGACCCAGGTATTGGAAAAACTTCATTGGCAAATATTATTGCTACTTCGATTGGGTTGCCAATGTTTACGCTGAGTGCAATTAATGCAGGTGTTAAAGATGTGCGCGAGGTAATTGAAAAAGCGAAACAAAATGGAAAGTCGATTTTGTTCATCGATGAAATTCATCGCTTTAATAAATCACAGCAAGATTCTTTGCTAGGTGCAGTTGAGCAAGGTATAATTATTTTAATTGGTGCTACAACTGAGAATCCTTCTTTCGAAGTTATTCGTCCGTTGCTTTCACGTTGTCAGGTTTATATTTTAAATCCGTTAACAGAAAAAGACCTTTTACAAATTGTTGAGTTTGCCATTCATAATGACGAATTACTTTCTCAGAAAAATATTATAGTTAAAGAGACCTCCGCCATGTTTAAAATAGCTGGAGGTGATGGAAGAAAATTGTTAAATGTTCTAGAGCTTGTTTGTACAGCTTCAGAAAATAATACAATTGAAATTACAGATGAGTTGGTATTGAAGTTGTCGCATCAGCGCATTGCACAGTACGATAAAAATGGTGAGCAACATTACGATATCATATCTGCGTTTATAAAATCGTTGAGAGGAAGTGATCCCAATGCAGCAGTGTATTGGATGACGCGTATGTTAAAGGGAGGAGAAGATCCAAAGTTTATAGCGCGACGAATGCTGGTGCTCGCCAGTGAAGATATTGGTAATGCAAATCCGAATGCACTCTTGATTGCAACTGCATGTTTTCAGGCTGTTGAAATGATTGGATATCCAGAGTGTGCATTGAATTTATCGCAGACAGCAATTTACCTAGCATCATCTCCTAAGAGTAATGCTTCCTATATGGCTTATAAGAAAGCGCAGAAGCTTATTCAGGAATATGGTGACCCATCAGTGCCTTTACACCTGCGCAATCCAGTAACTTCTTTTATGAAAGAAATTAATTATGGCGAAGGATATGAGTATGCGCATAATTACGAGAATAATTTTGTTGACTTAGAATTTATGCCAGATAGTTTGAAGAACGTTCGCATCTATGAGCCGGGAAATAATGCGCGTGAGCAAGAGTTAAGAAAGTTCTTGAAAGATCGCTGGAAGGATAAATACGGATACTGACATATTTTACTATTTTCGTTGCATGTTGCACATAGAGCAAAACAAGTCGCTTAAAAATTATAATACCTTCGGATTGGATGTTAATGCAGCGCATTTTACCTCGATACATTCGATTGGTGAGTTGATCGCTGTTTTGAAGGATGATTATTTTTCTGATATACAAAAAATGTTCTTAGGCGGTGGTAGTAATGTATTACTTACAAAAGATTTTCACGGATTAATAATTCATAACAACTTAAAAGGAATTGAAGTTGTTGAGCGTGATTCTGATTTTGTTTTTGTGAAAGCGGCGTCTGGCGAGGTATGGCACGATTTCGTTTTATATTGCATTGAAAATGGATTTGGTGGTGTTGAGAATATGAGTCTGATTCCTGGCAGTGTAGGAGCAGGGCCTATGCAGAATATTGGTGCTTATGGAGTAGAGATGAAAGATGTATTTCATGAACTAGAAGCATTGAATTTAGCTACACTTGAAATTGAAAAGTTTAGTAATGCTGATTGTAAATTTGGATATCGTGAAAGCGTTTTTAAGAATGAAAAAAAGAATCAATATTTTATAACAACTGTTAATTTTCGTTTATCATTACATCCAACAGTAAATACAACGTATGGTGCAATTCAACAGCAGCTTCAAACAATGAATGTTGAGCATCCTAGTATTAAAAATGTAAGTGATGCAGTTATTGCAATTCGTAGTTCTAAGTTGCCAAATCCAGCAGTGCTTGGAAATTCAGGTTCGTTTTTTAAGAATCCAGAAATTTCAGTAAGTGAGTACGAGCGATTAAAAAATGAATTTCCTAACGTAGTTGCCTATCCAACAAACAACGGTTATAAGTTAGCTGCAGGGTGGTTAATTGAGCAATGTGGCTGGAAAGGAAAAGTAGTAGGTAATTGTGGTTCACATAAAGATCAGGCGCTGGTGTTGGTGAATTATGGAAATGCAAGTGGGGGTGAAATTTATCAATTGGCATTAGCAATACAACAATCGGTGTTAGATAAATTCATGGTTGAAATTACTCCTGAAGTAAATATTTATGCTTAAAAATTCGATTGCTGCTTAATATAGTTCGTGTTTTTCTATTGTTTAAATTTTAATTCGATAATTACAGGTAAGCATTTCTGTATTATCTTTACAAGACAAAAATTAATTGATGAATATTACTTATCTGCAAGGTTGTTCCTTGTTCAAAAATATAGCTCTTAATGTTGTTGAAGAAGTCCTGTCTGAATCAGAAGTAAATATCTATCAGCCCGGAGATGTTTTAAATCATAAAGGAGATATCCCCTCAGCACTATTTATAATTGAAAGTGGCGTCGCGAGTATTTATAACGAAGATGTTTTGCTTGCGGAGCTCCCTGAATTAGCAATGATGGGTGAGAGTATCCTGGCAGATGGTCATGCGGTAGCAACCATTGTTGCAAAAACAGATCTGACAGTTATTGAAATTAAAAAAGATAAATTTTACGAGTTATCACATAAGTATCCTGCATTAGTTTTTAATGTGTTTAGTACAACCTTTAGTCGTTTGCGTAGCTCTAACGATGCTGCATTGATTGAAGCAAGAAATCGCGAGCGTAAATTAGAGCAGGAAGTTCAAGAACGCACCAAAGAGTTGAATGATACGTTGGATGCTTTAACAAAAACGAATTACGAATTAAACGAAACGAAAAGTAGTTTAATAGAAACGCAAAAATTTCGTGATCAATTCATGGCCAATATGAGTCATGAAATTCGTACTCCGATGAATGCAATTGTAGGTTTAACCAATTTGCTTTTGAAGTCGGAAGTGAATGCGCAGCAATTAAAATATTTACAAGTTATTCGTAAGAGTGGCGAAAATCTTTTGGTAATCATTAACGATATTCTTGATTTATCAAAGATTGAAGCTGGTAAAATGGAATTAGAACAACGTGCATTCCCTCTTAAAACAACGTTGGAAACGGTGAAGATGATTTTAAATGTGAAGGCTGAAGAGAAAGGGATTTTTCTGAATGAAACAATTGATTCGGTACTTCCTGATTATGTAGTTGGCGATGAAACACGTTTTACGCAGGTGATTACAAATTTAGTTGGCAACGCCATTAAATTTACAGAGAAAGGTGGAGTAACGTTAAAGGCGGAGGTGATAAATCATGATGCAACAAATGCTAAAATAAAATTTAGTATAATCGATACAGGTATTGGAATTCCGCAGGATAAACTATCGAAAATTTTTGAAAGCTTTAGTCAGGCTTCAGATGATACCACTCGTAAATTTGGTGGTACTGGATTAGGTTTAACAATATCAAAACAGTTGGTTGAATTGCATAATAGTAATCTTGAAGTCTCTTCAGTTCCGGATGTAGGTTCTACGTTTTACTTTACTGTTGATTTTAAAATTGCATTACCGCCGCAAGAGAAAGAGCAGGTTGTGGAGGCTAACGGTATCGATGTAACGAATAAGATAATATTATTGGTAGAAGATAATATGTTCAATCAAATGGTGGCTGTTGATTCCATTAAAGAAATTTTCGCGGATATCGAGATTGATGTTGCGAATAATGGAGAAAAAGCATTGGCTATGGTTAAGGAGAAATCATATTCAATGGTGTTTATGGATATTCAATTGCCCGATATGGATGGATTTCAAATTACACGTGAGATACGTAAGATGGGGTTTGACCAGTTACGTATTTGTGCTATGACAGCTAGTGTTTTGAAAGAGCATGTGGATGCCTGTTATGATGCGGGTATGGATGATTACATGATGAAACCATTTACACCGGAGTTGTTAAAGGAAAAATTAATAATTAATCTTTCGGCATGAAACAGCGTTATAATCAACTCAAGTCAGCCATTTTAAAAAAGCTGGAAGTAGAATTGCCAGAGTGCTATTACTATCATAGCTTTTCGCATACAATTGATATGCATGATTCGGCAGCTCGAATTGCAGAATTTGAAAACATAAGCGAAGACGATAAAGAAATTATTTTAGTGGCGGCCTTATTTCATGATGCGGGTTTTATTATTGATCGTGAAAATCATGAAATGCATAGTTGTACAATTGCAAAAGAACTATTACCGCAGTTTGAATATGTTCTACATGAAATTGATGCTATCTGTAATTTGATTATGGCGACCCAAATGCCTGTTAATCCTAAAAATAAATTAGAAGAGATTATTTGTGATGCTGACCTTGACTATTTGGGGCGCGATGATTTTAAAACGATTGGCGATTTGCTATACCGCGAATTATCAGAGGATGGCTCGGTAGTAGGTTTAGATGCATGGAATCAAATGCAAATTCGATTTTTGAATAACCATCGTTACTATACAACTTTCAGTCAAAATCACAGAGAAGTTATAAAGCAGGAAAACCTGAGAAGGCTCATGGAGGGGTAGGGTGATTGATTTTTGTTTTTCTATCTATTTGATTGCGTGAGTTTCAGGAATTTTATAAAGATTTTTTGACTACTTTAGATAATACATCGACAAACTTATCTATATTTGCACCTCACAAACAGTGCGGGGTGGAGCAGAGGTAGCTCGTTGGGCTCATAACCCAAAGGTCATAGGTTCGAGTCCTATCCCCGCTACCAACAGAAAACCGAGGCGAGAGCCTCGGTTTTTATTTTTATGGCAGGTGCGGGGTTTAAACCCGCACCTGCTTTGTATTTTATTGCCCTGCAAAACATCTTGCAAGAATGAAATGTCATTTTCAAACAGGCGAGGGTTTAAACCCTCGCCTGTGATTTTAGGTCCGCGGTGATGCCGCGTAGCAAATCACCGCAATACTGGATTTATTTTTAACGCAGGTGTGGGTTTGCTTTGTTTGATTAAAAAAGTAAAGAGGTCCGGTCGCTGAGGTGCTTGGTTACTGAGGTCCTCGAAGTACGAAGCGTTAGGCCCCCCAGTGTAACTTTTTTTATTTGACGAATAATTTAATGCTATTCGAGTCGCCCTTCGAGGGCCTCAGGGACCGCCTCGAAAAAATTATTGACGATTGCTAATACACCTTATAGCAGCCTCAAGATTGGAGTGAAAAAATCACGCGTGCTCCACATTGAATTTAAAACCATAAAAATGATGATGAAATAAAATTTCATAAAAAAAGGCCTGCTTTTCAGCAGACCTTTTCCTAAAAGTAAAACCTAAATTAATCTTCTATAACTAAGTTGGTACTCTTTAATGAGTCATTTGTTTGAACATTTACTTTATACAAGCCAGAACTTAAATCAGCAGTTGAAATTGCTAATAAGTT
>CAMBYJ010000023.1 GCA_945872015.1 Chitinophaga pinensis
GATATTGTGCGCACGTAATTTTCGAAGAATTGATAATGCATAAGCAGATTCTACTTCACCAAAGTTTACCATTAACACTTTTGTTGACTGGCTTGCTTCAGCAGGGAATAATTTTAATTCTTCTAACACATCATAAATACGATCTGCTCCGAATGATATTCCTACACCCGACATTCCTTTTAATCCGAAGATGCCAGTTAAATCATCATAACGACCACCACCGCAAATACTACCTGAGAAATTAATGTCAGGCTCGTTCACCTTTACTTCGAAGATTGCTCCGGTGTAGTAGTTTAATCCGCGAGCTAATGTTAAATCAAGTTGAATATTTAAGTGAGAAAAATTTAATCCTGCAGTTAAGTCAAACAATATTTCAATCTCTTCAATTCCTTTGCAACCAATCTCTGAATTACTCAACATCGATTTTAACAAAGCAACTTTTTCAGCAGTGTTACCAGTAAACGAAAGCAGTGGACTTAATTTTTCAATCGCATCTTCAGTTAATCCTTTTACTCTTAACTCTTCTTTTACTTTATCAATTCCGATTTTATCAAGCTTATCGATAGCCACCGTGATATCAATAATTTTATCAGAAGCATTTAACACTTCAGCAATACCTGCTAATACTTTTCGGTTATTAATTAACAATGTCACATTCAGTTTTAAATGGCTGAACACTTCATTCATCAATTCGATTAAATCTAATTCGTTTAACAAGGAATCGCTTCCAATCACATCCGCATCACACTGATAAAATTCACGATAGCGCCCTTTCTGTGGTTTATCAGCACGCCATACAGGCTGTATCTGATAACGACGAAACGGAAATGATAATTCATTCTGATGCATCACCACAAAACGCGCAAAAGGAACGGTTAAATCGTAGCGCAATGCTTTTTCGGCAATGCCTAACGTTAGTTTCTTAACATCTTTAGTTGAATAAGCTGTTTCATCCACTCCATCCAAGTAATTTCCTGAATTAAGAATTTTAAATATCAGCTTATCTCCTTCTTCGCCATACTTTCCCATCAAGGTAGAAAGCTGCTCCATACTTGGAGTTTCAATCGGAAGGAATCCGTACTTTTTGAAAACAACTTTAATGGTATCGAAAATATAATTTCGTTTAACCATTTCTGCTGGTCCGAAATCACGTGTACCTTTTGGAATTGATGGCTTCATTAACTGAGTATTAAGCAGTAAGCTTTTTATATCTGAACTTTTTCGTTTCGGTATTCCCTAAACGTTTCTTTTTATTCTCTTCGTATTCAGAATATCCTCCTTCGAAGAAATACACTTGCGAGTCGCCTTCAAACGCGAGAATATGCGTACAAACTCTATCTAAGAACCAGCGATCATGGGAAATAATTACCACACAACCTGCAAAGTTTTCTAATGCTTCTTCTAAAGCACGCAATGTATTTAAATCGATATCGTTGGTAGGCTCATCGAGTAATAATACGTTTGAACCTGTCTTTAAGGTCATTGCTAAATGCACACGGTTTCTTTCTCCACCTGATAACACTTCTAACTTCTTTCCTTGATCAGCACCACTGAAATTAAATTTAGAAATATAACTTCTTGAGTTCGTCGATTTACCTCCGATTACCATTTGCTCAGTACCACCAGAAATAATTTCATACACCGATTTATTCGGGATTAAATCATCATGACTTTGATCAACGTATCCACAAACTACCGTCTCACCTACTTTGAAATCACCTGCATCCGGAGTTTCTTGTCCCATAATCATGCGGAACAAGGTTGTTTTACCAGCACCATTTGGTCCGATAATACCAACAATACCCGCTTGTGGTAAAGAGAAACTTAAATTATCAATCAACAAACGATCTCCGAAACCTTTACTGATATTCGAAGCTTCGATAACGTTAGTGCCTAAACGAGGTCCAGCAGGAATGAAGATTTCTAATTTCTCTTCTTTCTCGCGTGTTTCCTCATTCAACATTTTATCGTAGGCCTGTAAACGTGCTTTCGATTTTGCATGACGTGCTTTTGGTGCCATACGCACCCAGTCTAATTCACGCTCTAATGTTTTAGCTCTGCGGCTTTCTTGCTTCTCTTCCTGTGCTAAACGCTTCGACTTCTGCTCTAACCAGCTTGAATAATTTCCTTGCCAAGGAATTCCTTCGCCACGATCTAATTCAAGAATCCAACCTGCAACGTTATCAAGGAAGTAACGGTCGTGGGTAACCGCAATTACAGTTCCTTTGTATTGCTGTAAGTGATGCTCTAACCATTCAACCGATTCAGCATCTAAGTGGTTGGTAGGCTCATCCAACAACAAAATATCTGGCTCTTGCAATAACAAACGGCATAAAGCAATTCGGCGACGTTCTCCTCCCGACAAAAGTGCTACACTTGATTCAGGATCAGGACAACGTAATGCATCCATCGCAATTTCAATCTTGTTATCAAGCTCCCATGCATTGCTTGCATCAATTTTATCCATCAACTCCGCCTGACGATCGATTAATTTATTCATTTCATCGTCAGTGCAAGGCTCTCCGAGTTTTATGTTTACCTCTTCGTATTCTTTTAGAACATCTACTGTTTCCTGAACTCCTTCCATCACAATCTCACGAGCTGTTTTAGAATTATCTAATTCAGGCTCCTGAGAAAGATACCCAACTGTATAACCTGGCGAAAAAACTACATCACCCTGAAATGACTTATCTAATCCTGCGATAATCTTTAATAATGAAGACTTACCAGAACCATTCAAACCTAGGATTCCAATTTTAGCTCCATAGAAAAAGCTTAAATAAATGTTTTTTAGTACTTGTTTTTGTGGCGGGTAAGTCTTGCTTACACCTACCATCGAAAAAATAATTTTGCGGTCGTCTGACATTTTTATTGAATTATTATAGTTTACCTTTGCTGAATTCTGTTATTTTAACAGGTTGACAAAAGTACCCCTTTCCCATCAAAAAGGAAAGAAATAAACCGAACAAATTTAGCTTTTATGAAAAGAATTTATAGCTGTATAATCTTGTTGCTTTGCTGTGGTTTTTTACAGGCGCAAGACACTAAATTAAGCTTTCAATTATTGAAAAAAATCAAGGAAGCAAAGAGTGAAAACGAGCATATTGCTGTGCTTATTAAAGGCGATATTAATTATCTTAAAGAAGCGATTCCTCAATACAACGGAACGGTAAAATTTATTGCGGGCGATATTGTATCGGCAGACATGCCCTTGTTTTCGATGGAGCATTTTTCCCTAAACCCGGGTGTTTTTCGAATGGAAGAAGGCGTTATGAATCTTCAACCCATGAACGACAAAATGCGGATTAATAATAATGTGAATGCAGTGCATAGCGGACTTGCACCTCTGAATACAGCATACAAGGGTAAGAATGTTGTGATGGGCGTGATTGATACTGGCATTGACATTACCCATCCAGATTTTAAAGATAGTCTCGGCAATACACGAATTTTATGGGTATGGGATCATACACTTGCAACAGCAGCAAATACTCCGCAGCCTTATAATTATGGCCAGGAATTCTCTGCAGCAGATATCAACGGTGGACTAGCATCCGCGACTGATGATATTGGCGCACATGGGTCGCATGTTACAGGAATTGCAGCTAGCAATGGAGGAACAGATACTGCTTTCACAGGAGTTGCACCGGAGGCCGATATTATCTCTGTGAAATTGAATTTTAATTTAGCGGATAATGCATGGTTAACTAGTGTTGCAGATGCTGTTAACTATATCTTCAAAAAAGCAGATTCTTTAAATAAGCCTTGCGTGATTAACATCAGCGCAGGAACTTATTTTGGCTCTCACGATGGCAGAGATTTACAAGCGCAAACAATTGATAATTTAATCACTGCAAAAAACGGTAGAACGGTTGTTGCAGCTGCTGGAAATGCAGGAAATATTGCACATCATTTATTACATCAACCAACAACAACTGATACTTTATTTACCTGGTTTGTAAATAATAGTTCGAACTCGATTTATATTGAATTGTGGGCGGATACAGCAGACCTTCGAAATGTGAAATTCTCTCTTGGTTCTGATGCTTTAAATCCGATTTATTTTAATGTGGCGCAAGATCAATGGATGGGAATTAATGGCAATGTTGGAGTATTAAGAAACGATTCTCTGATGAGTTTTACTGGTAATCGATTAGCAAGGTATCAAACATATGGACAATTGATAGGAAACAAATACAGTTTTATTTTTTACATAATTCCTGATTCAACATTTAATTATTTCCGTTTGATGAGTACTGGCAATGGGAAGTTTGATGTATGGTCGTTTGATATGATTGATTATGGCTTACCTGCTCCTGGAACTTATCCAAACATCAGCAATTACGTTTTACCAGACTATAACAAAACAATTTGCAGTAGTTTTCAGGCGAGTGACAAGGTTATAACGGTAGGGCAATACGTCAATCGTAATAACTACATTGATTACAACGGAAATCTCCAAACCTTTCCAACTACCGAAGGAGCATTGGCTGTAAGTTCAAGTAAAGGTCCTACGCGCGATGGCAGAACAAAGCCAGATATTACCTCAACTGGTGAATATACTATGTCGGCTTTGCCAGCTTCTGCGCAAGCATGGTTTATTGCGAATCAACCTTTCAAATTAGCGTATGATGGAAAACATATTCGTGATGGAGGAACATCATCAGCTGCGCCAGTTGTAGCAGGAGTTGCAGCGCTATATTTTGAAGCATTTCCTAATGCAAGCTGGCAGGATGTAAAAAATAAAATCATGTATTGCTCCAAAGCAGATCAATTCACAGGAAGTAATTTGCCAAACAATAATTGGGGACATGGCAAGCTTGATGCGATGTTGGTTATGACAGGTTGCAGTGCTGCAGGTACAACAGCGTTGAACAATTCAAATTTTAGTTGTTATCCAAATCCTTCTCGCGATATAGTTCACTTGAATTTTACATCGCCTGCAAAAAGAACGATTGAACTTTATTCTGTTCTAGGAACTTGTCTTAACAAATTTGAAACTAGCATTCAAGAAAATGAAATCACTGTTTCGAAATATGAAAATGGTGTTTACATTTTACATATTACAGAGGGGAATCAAACGCAAACTGAAAAGCTGATTATTCAAAAATAAATTAAAGCTTTATCAATTTATTAGCAAAACTAGATTGCGTTTTCAAGCAGTAAACTCCTGAAGGAAGGTTTGCAATTGAGATATTCGTCACTCCGCTACCGATAGTTATTCGTTCAATTAATTCACCTTGCACTGAGTACAATTCTAGCTCTTGTCCATTGATAGATTCTATAGTTAAATAATCATCAGCTGGATTAGGATACATTTTAATTTTCGAGTTCAGACTTGCATTTTCAGCAATTGAGCTATTCAAATACTGAGAATAAAAAACCACTCCCCCGCTCTGATTTCCGACGACTAAATCATACTTACCATCTCCGTCAATATCGTTCATTGCAGGATATGATTTTGTAGGTTCTTTAATATTTTGATAAGTCGAATCGATTAATTGAAATGCGCCCGTTAAATTTCCATCGATGTTATTATAGTGAAATAATGTTCCTTTATAACTACCTACTAATAATTCGTAATTGCCATTCACATCAAACAGTAAAGGAGCACTATATCCAATTCCGTAGGTGGCTAATCCAACTTTTACCCTCCCAAAGGAATCAGTTTCAAAACTAAAAACAGGGAACGACAAACTTCCTGTATTACGATAGTAATTGATGTTACCATTACGCTCGCCTACTAACAAATCTAACAACCCATCTCGATTAACATCTACCAATTGTGGAGCAGCGTCAGAACCAACATCAATATTTTGAAAATAACCTTGCGAGAAAATCAAATTAGTGTTTGTTGCACTTCCAATATTCTGAAAATAACTTAAACGACCAGTTGCATCACCAACCAAAAGATCCTGGTCTCCATCATTATTTAAATCACCAAATGCGAGTCGTGTTCCAATGATATTAAGACCACGAAAATTTAAAATGCTATCTGAAATATTTTGAAATTGATAGTTACTTCCTTGCGATACATTTTTATATAAGGCAACCTTACTTACAAAATTACCTCCTTCGTAATAACCATCATTGCTGATTAATAAATCCTTCAAGCCATCTCCATTCCAATCAAAAAAAACAGGATGTGATGAAGTGCCCACATCAACCATTTCATCAATCAAATAACGATTTTTTACATAGGTAAAAACGGGATTACTTGTTGAGCCTGTATTCTCGTAATAGATGGTATTATTAAAATCTTCTCCACTTGAATTAAAATTGGCAACCAATAAATCATTATCGCCATCTTTATCAAAATCATAAAAATAAGGAGCAGCGATATCACGCATAGACGCAACCGCTGTATTGGATGGATAGGCTGTATCTTGAGAACACGCATAGGCTGAATCAGGATTGCCACAATTTTCCACTTTCAACAAATTACGACCTACTTTATCGCCACATAAAAAATCTTTGTCGCCATCACCATCTAAATCTTCCAGCCATACTGCAGAACCAGAATCGAAATTGTTTTGCAATCGGAATGGATGAGCAGGTAACAATGTGCAGGAAGTATTTACAGGAAGAACAGCTTTATTTGCAACCGCTTCTTTATAAAAATACCCCCAGCATCCAGGAACATTATAAAACATAAATTGGTTGTTATTGCCCAATGAATCCATTGATAAATTCTTATCTAAATCAATCCAGCTTCCATTAATCGAAAAAGTAAGAATATCCATATCACCATCGTTATCGATATCAGTAAAAGCAGGAATATCTACACGTGTAACAAATAAGTTAGGATTGGTTCCGCTGTAATTGCAAGTCAACTGCATAGTCATATTAAAAAACGATAAGCCGGTTGTAACTGTAGTTTCATTCCTATCAACACGAATACCACCTGCGAAGTAACTAAACAGATCTTTGTCGCCATCATTATCATAATCATAGGTTCGCACCCACCCTTCTAAGTTTTGTGGAAACAACGAATTATATTCTGGGGCATAGACATATCCGTTAGATGAATACAAAAAGCAATTTAATCGCGCAGCTTGTCCATCAAACACAATTAAATCCTGCACACCATCATTATTTAAATCAATCTCCGCGAAAACAGGATTATTAAAACCACATGCCCAGCCATTATTTAAAACATCTCCACTTGATGTAAGTATTTTAACAGCAGTATCTCGACTTAAAACAATCTGTCCTGTTACAACCTTGCCAAGCATGATGCATAAAAAGAAGAGAATTAATTTTCGAGTCATTATTTTGGTGCAATGGTCTGCTCGTACATTCAAAATTGTATTTTTGCAGCATGCTAAAAGTAATTAAAAATTACCTATCGTTTATTAAGTTTAGTCACACTGTATTCGCATTGCCATTTGCAGCTATCGGATTTACCTCAGGAATCGTGATTGGGAAAGGTGTTTTTACAATTGATTTAGCATTCAAGGTTTTGTTATGTATGGTCTTTGCGCGTTCGGCAGCGATGGCTTTTAATCGTTGGGCTGATCGTAATATCGATGCAAAAAATCCGAGAACAAAAGAGCGTGAAATTCCTGCAGGGAAAATCTCTTCGAATGCAGCGCTTGCGTTTATTATTTTCAATTGCGTCGGATTTATAATCACCACAAAATTTATCAATGATCTTTGCTTTTACTTATCCTTTGTGGCATTGGCAGTCGTGTTGGGCTATTCGTATATGAAGCGCATTTCACCACTTTGTCATTTGATACTCGGCCTCGGCCTAGCACTGGCTCCAATAGGCGCATGGTTAGCGGTTACTGGAGAATTTAATTTATTGCCAGTTCTTTTTTCAATTGCTGTTTTGACATGGGTTGGAGGCTTCGATATCATTTATGCATTGCAGGATATCGACTTTGACAAGGCTAATAATTTGAAGTCGATACCCTCTTATTTCGGACTAAAAAACGCATTATTGATTTCGAGAGTCTTGCATGTAATCACATCTGGAACACTCTTATTTGCTGGAATATTGGGCGGTTTCAATATGTTGTTTTTCGTTGGATGGCTGATTTTCATCGGACTATTAATCTATCAGCACCGATTGGTTAAGTCCGACGATTTGAGTCGCGTAAACTTTGCTTTTTTTAATACAAATGGCCTTGCAAGCATCACATTGGCCATCTTCGTTATTGCCTCACTTCTGCTATAGAAATCGTTGTGTGAAAAAGGTTTTTTTGCTATTTTTGTTTGATATTGAATTCTTATGTCAAATAGCACTCAAAATACTACACCTCAAGAACTTACGTTTGAAGAATTTAAACTGGCCCTGCTCAATGATTTTCGTATTGCGAATGAAAGTCGCCAGGCGAGTTTACTAGGAAGAAAGGAAGTTCTTACAGGCAAAGCAAAATTTGGAATTTTCGGCGACGGAAAAGAGATTGCCCAAATAGCGATGGCGAAGTCGTTTAAGAATGGCGATTTTCGTTCAGGCTACTATCGCGATCAGACATTTATGTTCGCGACAGGCATGTTAAGTATTCAAGAATTTTTTGCGCAATTATACGCTGATCCATCAATAGAAGCCGAACCATGTTCAGCAGGTCGTATGATGAATGGCCATTATGGAACTCGTTCATTAAATCCTGATGGGACATGGAAAGATTTAACAGCAATGAAAAATTCATCTGCTGATATCTCTCCTACCGGTGGACAAATGCCGCGACTACTTGGATTAGCATATGCATCGAAGCTATATCGTGCATTTCCTGAGCTAGCAAATGAAGCTAAACTATTTACGAGAAACGGAGATGAAGTTGCTTACGGAACTATCGGTGACGCCTCTACGTCGGAAGGATTATTCTGGGAATCGATTAACGCAGCAGGTGTTTTACAAATCCCAATGGTGATTAGTGTTTGGGATGATGGTTATGGAATTTCTGTTCCTGCAAAATATCAAACTACCAAACAAAATATTTCAGAAATCCTAAGCGGCTTTGAACGCACAGAAGAAAAAGAGGGATATGTAATTTTAACTGGTAAAGGCTGGGACTATGCTGGACTAGTTGAGCTTTACGAAAAAGCAGCCAACATCGCTCGTACTGAACATGTGCCTGCTCTTGTGCATGTTCGCGAGATGACACAACCACAAGGACACTCCACTTCGGGATCGCATGAACGTTATAAATCGAAAGATCGATTAACATGGGAAGATGATTTTGATTGCATCAAGAAAATGAAAGAATGGTTGATTAATGCAGCCATTGCGACTGCAGAAGAGTTAGATGCCATTGAAGAAGAATCAAAGAAAACAGTTAATCAAGCCAAGCAAAATGCATGGAATGATTTTTTAAATGCTGTAAAGGGTGAAACTCAGCAAGCATTACATTTTATCAATGAAGCTGCGGCTGGAAGTCCTAATAAAGTTTTTATTGAACGTATTGCTCAAACACTGGCAGAGCTATCAACTCCTGAAAGAAAAGATGGAATTGTTGCAATTAAAAAAGCAATGCGCTATTTGAAAGGCGAACAATCTGCTGCAAAAAATAATCTCGTTCAGTTTTTAAATCAACAGATGCTGATCAACAAAGATCGTTACAACGATTATTTGTATAGCCAGTCTGCTTTATCTGCTTTGAATGTTGCTCCCGTTGCGATTAAATATCCAGCAGAAGAACAGTTGATGGATGGACGTGAAGTATTGCAAGCAAATTGGGATGTTCAGCTTTCAAAAAATAAATCGATTGTTATTTTCGGAGAAGATGTTGGAAATATCGGAGGTGTAAATCAAACCTACGCTGGATTGCAAGCAAAGTTTGGAGAAAATAGATTAATTGATACTGGTATTCGTGAGGCAACTATCATCGGACAAGGAATCGGATTAGCAATGCGTGGTTTCCGACCTATTGCTGAAATTCAATACCTGGATTATTTAGCGTATGCGATTCAGATTATGTCGGATGATTTGGCAACGTTGCAATATAGAACTAAAGGCGGACAAAAAGCACCATTGATTGTTACTACTCGTGGACATCGTTTAGAAGGTGTTTGGCATTCGGGTTCTCCAATGCAATTTATATTGGGTGCACTTCGTGGAATGCATATTCTTGTTCCAAGAAATATGACACAGGCAGCAGGATTTTATAATACACTTTTAAAATCTGATGAACCAGCTTTAGTTATTGAACCACTTAACGGATATCGCATCAAAGAAAAACTGCCTAACAACCTTGGTGAATTCTGTTTACCATTAGGGCAGGTGGAAGTGATGAATCAAGGTTCAGATATAACTTTAGTAACTTACGGATCATGCGTTCGTGTAGCACAGGACGCTATTAATCAGTTGAGCGAGCATGGTATCAGCGTTGAGTTAATTGATGTTCAGAGTTTATTGCCTTTTGATTTAGATTCACAAATTGCTGAATCAATTAAAAAGACGAATAAAGTTTTATTCTTAGATGAAGATGTATCAGGAGGCGCAACGTCATACATGTTACAACAAGTGATTGAAGGACAAAGTGCATTTAAATATCTTGATATGGAACCGAGAACACTAACGGCTAAGGACCACCGTCCTGCGTATGGTTCTGATGGCGATTATTTTTCTAAGCCTTCGGCGGAAGATATTTTTGATACTGTTTATTCGATGATGCATCATTACAACCCCTCTCAATATCCATCAATTTATTAATTCAAATATGGATTTTAAGAAAACTACCGAGAGCGATTCAAACTACGACCGACTTGAATCAATGTCGGTTGAAGATTTATTGACCAACATAAATCGTGAAGACCAATCCGTTCCGAAAGCAATTGAAAAAATCATTCCTGCTATCAGCGAATTAATAAAAGCAATTGTTCCAAGAATGAAGCAAGGCGGAAGATTGTTTTACATGGGCGCAGGCACTAGTGGTCGTTTAGGAATTGTAGATGCATCTGAATGTCCGCCAACTTATGGCATACCTCACGGAATTGTAGTTGGACTAATTGCAGGTGGCGATAACGCTATTCGTAAAGCAGTTGAATTTGCAGAAGACAGTACAACACAAGGATGGGAAGATTTATTAAATGAAAACATTTGCGACCTCGATACTGTTATTGGTATTGCAGCATCAGGTTCTACCCCTTATGTAGTTCACACTTTGAAAGAATGTCAGCAGAAAAATATTTTGACAGGATGTATCACTTGTAATGAAGGATCTCCAATAACTCAAGTTTCTGATTACCCAATTGCAGCTGTTGTTGGTCCTGAGTTCGTAACTGGCTCAACGCGTATGAAAGCAGGTACTGCTCAGAAATTAATTCTGAATATGATTTCAACGAGTGTGATGATTCAATTAGGAAGAGTTAAAGGAAATAAAATGGTGGATATGCAATTGAGCAACAACAAACTCATTGATCGCGGAACAAAAATGGTGATGAATGAACTTTCGATTGACGAAGCAACGGCTTCCGATTTATTAAACAAACATGGAAATGTACGTGCAGCAATTGATGCGTACAACAATAAGTAATTATGCAAGACATAGAACCTTTTTATAACTGGCGTCATTTGTATTCAAGTGAAGAAGACGACCTCTCGCCATTTTACGGAAGAGTTTATAGTGAATTTGAATATAGTAACACGGTTTACAATTACTACATACATCCACAATGGGATGAGATTGGCTCTCCTACCCTTTACATTAAAATACTTTTCTGCGACTATGAACAAGAATTTGCTATAATCGAATTGCTTGGCGAATGGAATGATGCAATTCATAATGATATCATGATTTTAAAAAGAGATATCGTTGATGAACTCATCAAAGAAGGAGTTAAAAAGTTTATACTGATTGGAGAAAACGTGCTCAACTTTCATGCATCAGACGACTGTTATTATCAGGAATGGTTAGATGATATAGAAGATGGATGGATTGTTGCTTTTAACTTCAGACAACATGTGTTAACTGAATTTCAAAAAACTGGAATTGATTATTATGTTACTTATGGAGGAGAGTTTAATAATACTCCGTGGAGAACATTTGCACCAAGTCAATTGATGATTTATACCGATACCATCATTAACAAGCGATTGAATTAGTATTCTATTTAAAAATAAACTATCTTTAAGCGAATGAAGAATCCAATTGTTCTGATTTTTGCTTTTGCATTTTTAACTACCGCTATTCTTGCGACTGGTGGTAATCAGTTGTCGAATGTTCAAACTGGAAAGGCTTCTTATTATGGTCGCGAGTTTGAAGGGCGCAAAACAGCAAGTGGTGAAATTTTTCGCAATAGCGATTTCACTTGTGCACATAAAAAACATTCGTTTGGAACTATTTTAAAAGTAACGAATCAAAAAAACAGATTATCTACAATTGTTAAGGTAAATGATCGTGGACCTTTTGTAAAAACAAGAATTATTGATTTGTCTGAAACCGCCGCACGCGCCATTGGCATTTACCAACACGGATTAGCAACAGTTAAAGTCGAGCCTTTAAATATCATCAAGATGACAAAAAAACTCGACTCTACTTTTACGTGTAATGATGTGTTAGACTGTTTAGGGAATCCTGCTAAACTTAAAGGATATTCGATTTCATTGTGGAGAACTAAGAATTTAATTCACCTGCTTTATATTGCCAACGAGTTATATTTAACCGAAGAAATTGAAAACGTTTATGTTGTTGGATTAGGCGTTAATGAAAACAGAACCTATCATATTGTCATCTCAAATATCCCTAACAAAGCTGAATCTTTAAAGCAAATTGATTTTTTTGAAAGAAAGGGTTATATGGTTGTTAAACCATTATCCTCTTTCAAGTAAATAGTTTTTAAGCTTTTCGAAAGCTGTTTTATCAACTGAAGAAGAAAAGTCATCTGCATTCAGATTGTCTATTAATTTCCATTTAAAGTGAATATATCCGTTTTCTAATTCAACACGATTGTTGTTTAAAAAATCATCGCTATAATCCTGCTTTAACTCAACTAAGTAATGTACTCCTA